>DASSSR010000089.1:0-8232 GCA_035708345.1 Gaiellaceae bacterium | reverse complement strand
ACCCACGTGCACTGTCTAACGCAACGGGTGGGGCCGGCGTCCGAGGGAGGCGCAAATGCGGCGGCCCCCTGTGCAGGGGGCCGCCGCTTCACGCAACGTGGTACTGCCTACGACGACAGTGCGAACGTGTAGACGTAGTCGCCGCGTACGCGCCGCGGGTCGAGGAGCCCGAAGGGGCGTGTCACATCGTTGTGCCCCGCACCGCCGACCTCGACGGTGACGTACTCCTTGCCGTTGACGCTGTAGACGATCGGTGCCGCGCTAGCCGGATACGGCATCGGGTCGGACCTCCACAGCGACTTGCCCGTCTTCGTGTCCACTGCCTCGAGGTACCCGTCACCCTTCGACCCGTCACCGGTGCCGAAGTGGCCGACGAACGTGATCCCGCCGGCGGTGTTGGCCGAGCCGGAGTAGCAGATGGCCGGCCAGTGCTGGTGCCACGTGTAGCCGCCCGTCAGCACGTTCAGGGCGGTGAAGTTGCCCGAGTTGCTGATCGGCGTGGAGCCGTCGGCGACGCCGAGGCGGGCGGCGCCGAGACCGCCGTACAGCGTCGGCACCTGCGACGCCTTCGGGATCTGCTCGAAGGCGGTCGCACGGCCGGTGACGCCGCACGTGATCATCGAGTGCGTCGACGGAGCGTACGAGCTCGCCGGCCAGTCCATCATCTCGAACGGTGTGACCACGTACTGGGTCGTGTCGTACGGCGTGTACGCGCACCCCATCTTGAACGGCTTCCCGTCAGGAGCCGTCCCGGTTGCGAACGGCGTCCCCGTCGCGGTGACCGCGTCGGGCGTCGCGCACGGGATGTTGTCCTTGTTCACCGGGTTGAACAGCACATTCTTCGTGGCCGGGATCGGCTGCGTCGGCCACGTGTTCACGCCGGCTGCGCTGCTCTGCGGGACCTTCGTCTCCTTGACCGGGAGCAGCGGCTTGCCCGTGACGCGATCGAGCACGAACGTCATGCCGTACTTGTTCACGTACGAGACGGCCGGCCGCGTGACGTTCTTCGTCACGGTCCGGGTGACGGTCTTGCCGTGCACCTTCGCCTTGACCTTCGTCTTGACCTTGAACTGGCCGTCGAACATGACGCCGTTGTTCGGCAGGTCGGAGTCCCACAGGTCGTGGTGCGCCGTCTGGAAGTACCACTTCATCTTCCCCGAGCGGAGGTCGAGCCCCACGATCGAGTCGGTGTAGAGGTCCATGCCGGGGCAGCGCGTGTTCCACGGCTCCGGGTTGCCGGTGCCGACCACGAGCAGGTCGCGCTTCTGGTCGACGATCGGCGACTGCCAGAACGAGCCGCCGCCGTAGTTGGTGCTCCCGTTGCCGGTCGCGCAGCTGCCGCCCCAGGAGGCGAAGCCGGGCTGCCCCGGGGCCGGGATCGGGCTCCACGCCCACACCTGGCCGCCGTTCGCGGCACGGAAGGCGTGCAGCGCCGGGCTGGCGCCGCCGCCGTCGCCGGAGCCGTCGCCGACGAGCACCATGCCGTCGACGTAGATCGGCGCCGAGGAGACCTTCGAGTTCACCTTGTACGAGCCGACGGCGGTCTCCCAGACCTCGCTGCCGTTCGTCTGGTCGAGCGCGACGACACGGCCGTCGGGCAGGCCCACGTAGACCTTGCCCTCGCCGACCGCGACGCCCGGGCGCCGGCCGCCGTTGCCCGGCGTGAACTGCGTGCCGTTCGGCAGCGTCTCACCGGCGTACGAGGGCGTCCAGCTCCAGATGATGTTGCCCGTCGCGGCGTCGATCGCGAACGTCTGGCCGAGCGGGGAGTTCGTCGTGTAGAGGACGCCGTCGACCGCGACCGGGTTCGATTCCATCGAACCGCAGTTCGTCGGGTTGTTCTTGGCCCCGGGAGGCGCTCCCGGGATCACGGGCGCGCCCGCGACGATGTCCGCCGTACACGTCCCGAGGCTCATGTGCCAGACCTCTTTCAGCGAGCTCACGTTGCTCGTGTTGATCTGGTTCAGCGACGAGTAGCGGCTCCCGGAGAGGTCTCCGTAGTACTCGAGCCAGTTGTTGCCGGACGGTGCGCTGAGCTGCGCCGCCGTCCAGGCGGGTGACGGTGTGATCGCCTTCACATTGGAGCCCGAGGACTCCGCGAACGCCGCGAAGGCCCCCGCGGCGACCACGACGCCGAGGAGGCTCACGCCTCGGCGAAGACGAGAACGATGCATCCAACCCTCCCTATGCGGACCTTGGCCTCGGTTGCCTTCCCCCGCCAGCCCCGAGGACCCCACAACTGCCGGCTCCAGCAATATGTCACGCGCATCGGATCCCGCGCAAGCCGAGTCCGGGGGATCCCGGTGGTACATTCCGGGCCGTGAAGCGAGCGGCCGTCATCGGGTGCGTCTGCGCGGCGGCGCTCGCCGCGGCCGGCTCGGCCGTCGGCGGCTCGCGCACGACGAACGCGCCGGCGATCTTCACCGTCAAGGTGACGATCCGCGACAAGGCGATCTCGATGACGCCGAATCACGCCGTGCGCGGCAGCACCGTCACGTTCATCCTCACGAACCGGGGCAAGAAGACCCACACCTTCGTGATCGGCGACGTCAAGCGCGGCGAGGGCTTCGGGCAGGGGTTCAAGCAGACGCTCCGCCCGAACCAGCAGTACACGAAGGTGATGTTCCTCGACTACCGCGGCGTCATGCGGTTCTCGATCCGCGCGGGCAAGGTCGTCAGCGCGCGCGGCTCCTTCCGCATCACGTAGCGCCCGCCGCGGGCTCGACGCCGGCGCTCAGTGCCAGGCGGGCGGGCCGACCTCGGCCGGGACGACGTCGCCGGTAGGGATCGTCGTGCGCGCGGTCGAGCCGACGGGCCGGACGACGAGCGCGCCGCCGGTGACGAAGACGAGCCGCTTGCCGTCGGGCGAGAACGCGGCCGAGCCCGTGTCCTTGACGATCAGCTTCGGCTTCTTCTTCTTCGCGGTCAGGCTCTCGAGGTAGAGCCCGAAGCGCTGGCAGGGGCCGTCGCCGCACTCCATGTCCCCCGACTCCGGCTCGCGGGAGCCGACGTAGGCGAGCTGCGAGACGGTCGGCGCGATCGCGACGCTGTTCAGGCCCCAGATCGCGTCGATGTTCGCGTTGTAGTACTTGAGCACGCGGCCGTTCTTCGGGTCGATGCGCAGGAGGTCGCCGCCGGTCGGCACGAGCAGGCCCGCCTTCGTCCACGAGGGACGGCCGGCGGGCGGCGACTGCCTCAGCTTCGTCGCCTTGCCGCCCGCGGCGGGCATGACGAAGACCCGCCACGCGGCCCCGACCGGTCGCACGAAGGCGACCTTCGCGCCGTTCGGCGACCACGTCGGGTAGGCGTCGCGGCCGTTCGTCGTCAGCCGCCGCAGCCCGCTCCCGTCGGCGTTCATCGTGAAGATGCCGACGCCGAAGCGCGCGAACGCGATCTTCCGGCCGGCGGGCGAGAAGACGGGGTCGAGCGCCGGCTTCGAGCCGGTGGTGAGCTGCTTCAGCCCGAGCCCGGAGGCGCCGACCGAGTAGAGCTGCACGGCCTGGCCGCTCGCCGGCGCCGCCGGGAAGACGATCAGGCCCTCGGAGGAGGCTGCCCCCGCCGATGCCGAAAGCGCGAGCACCGACAGCGCCGCGACCACGAACCCCACTCCACGCCCCACTGCGCGGATCCTAGCCGGGAAGTCCGTAGGCCACCACCTCGGCGACCGGGTGCGCGAGCCCCGGGTACGGCGCGCCCGCGCCGACGACGAGCAGGTCGCCGCCGACGGCCGGGCAGCTGTTGTTCCCGTCGGGCAGGCGTGCGCGCCAGACGACGCGGCCGTCGCGCGCGTCGTAGACCGTCAGCCGCCCGTCGTACGTCGGGACGACGACCGCGTCGCGCGCGGCGGTCGCGCAGCCGAACGGCGGCGCCGCGAGCGCGCGCCGCCAGATCGTGCGGCCCGTCTGCGCGTCGAGCGCGTAGAGGACGCCTCGCCCCTCCGCCGGCGGGCGCGTGAACGCGCTCGGAGACGTGACCGCGCTCTCGCGGGAGCAGAGCTCGACGACGGGGACGAAGAGCCGCCCGTCCGCGTAGGCCATCGGCGTCTCGACGCCGCCGAGGTGGCCCGGGCAGACGGTCGTCGTCCGCCGCGGCAGCGGGCCGAGGTCGTGCAGATGGGTGCCGACCGCGCGCGACCAGATCCGTGCGTGCGTCGACCGGTCCCACGCGACGACGCGGCCGGCCTTCCCCGCCCCGAAGACGACGCGGCGCCCGCCGACGCTCGCGAGGACCGGCGACGCCTGGAAGTCGTAGTCGCGGACGTCGTGGCGGGTCACCTGGTCGTACCAGAGCAGCCTGCCGGTGCGGCCGGAGAGGACGAGCAGCGAGTCGGTGTAGAGGGCGGGGCCGGCGAAGTCGGCGCCGTTCGGGCGCGCCGGCGAGCCGCCCCACGGCGCCGGGTTCGAGTTGCCGGCGTAGACGTCGCCGTGCTCGTCGACGCTGACCGGGTACCAGGCGCCGCCGCCGCCCGCCTCGGGGCGCGGCCACGGCTGCGCGATCGTGTCGAAGCGCCAGACGACCCGGCCGGTGCGCGCGTCGAGCGCGTAGAGGGCGCCGCGGCCGCCGGGCGGGAAGCCCTGGGTGCTGTAGTAGACGCGGCCGCGGTCGACGACCGGCGCGATCGCGACGAACTGCTCGCGCCGGCCGACGAGCCGCCGCGACCAGAGCGTCCGGCCCGTTCGCGCGTCGAGCGCGAGCGCGGTCGTGTCGGTGGCGGTGAAGAGCCGGGAGCCGGCGACCGCGACGCCGTTCGGCCCGTCGTTGGGCGCCACGTAGTGGTGCCGCCAGCGCAGCGCCCCCGTCCGCGCGTCGAGCGCGTAGACGCTCGAGCTCGAGTCCTGCACGTAGACGGTGCCGCCGTCGATCACCGGGCTCGCGGTGATCGCGCCGAACGAGGTGGCGGCGCGCGGCAGCCGGAAGCGCCAGCGGACGCGCAGCCGGGAGGCGGTCGCGGCGGAGAGGCGGCCGCCGTCCGCCGCGCGCCGGCTCGTCGGGTCGCCGTTCGCGACCGGCCACGCACGCGAGGCGCCCGGCGAGTGGACGAGCGCCGCCGCGACCGCCCCCGCCGGCACGAGCGCGAGCGCGAGCAGGAGGGCGGGCTTGCGGTACATCCCTTCCCATCATGGCGAGGCGCGGCAATACTGTCGGCGGTCAACATCGTTCGAGGGAAGGGAACAGGAATGCGCTTCACCACCCGCGTGGGGTCAGTTGCAGCCGCGGCGATCGTTCTCGGCTGCATCGGCGGGCCTGCACTCGCAGCACCGTCGCACGCGACCGCGACGAAGATCACGGTCACGGCGACGGAGTTCAAGTTCAAGCTCTCCAAGGCGTCCCTGCCGAAGCCGGGCGCCGTCACCTTCACCGTCGTGAACAAGGGCAAGCTGCCGCACGACTTCAAGATCAACGGCAAGAAGACGCCGATGCTCAAGCCCGGCAAGAGCGCGCACCTCACGGTGACGTTCAAGAAGGGCGCGTTCAAGTACGAGTGCACCGTCCCCGGTCATGCCGCTGCCGGCATGAAGGGCACGTTCAAGGTCAAGTAGCGATTCCGTCGCGCAGCCGTCCGGGGCTCAGGCCCCGGGCGGCTCGACGGTCACCGGCGCGTTGAACGGCCCGTTGCGGTCGTGCATGAAGTGCGCGGTGGCGATCATCTCGAGCCGCAGCGTCCGGTAGCTCTCGCGGTCGATCCACGCGGTGAACCAGGCCGGCGTCGCCGGGTCGAGGAAGGTGACGACCCACGCCGACCGGCCGTCGACCTGCTCCGTGCGCAGCACGTGCGCGTCGGTGATCTGCTCCGGCCAGAACGGCGACGGCTGCCGGATCGGCGGCCATTGCGGCGACTCGACCCAGCGGCCGCCGGGCTGCCGGTCCCAGCGCTTGTCGCCGACGATGACGGAGTCCGAGCCGCCGACGTTGTGGTACGCGAGCCGGTTCGGCGCCACCATCCGGTAGATCGTCGTCACCTCGTGCTCGGGGTCGGAGGCGAGCCGCGAGTGGACGACGAGCGTCTTCAGCGCGCGGATCGCCTGCTCGGAGCGGCGGACGATCTCGAGCCCCTGCGGCGCCGGCCACTGCGACGGCGCGGCGAAGCGGAGCGTCTTCGGCGCGCGGCCCTTGCCGGCGATCTCGGCGGCGACGGCGCTCGGCGCGCCGTCGAGCGGCAGCGTCGCGCGGTAGCAGCCGGCGCCGCACGCGGCCGCCGCCGTGCGCCGCCGGCCTCCCTTCGTCTCGACGACGAAGTGGACGCGGAGGCCGGCCGCCGGCCCGTCGAGCCCGAGCACGGTCGAGCGGAACCCGAGCGTGCCGCCGTCGCCGGGGGTCACGGCGAGCCCGACGGCGAGGTCGTCGTCCTGCCCCGCGAAGACGACCGTCTTCGAGGTCGTCGCGGCGGGCGCGGCGAGGATCCCGCGCGCGAGCCCCGGGCGCAGGTTCGTCAGCACGGCGACGGCGCCGACGACGACGGCGAGCAGCGCGAGCTCGGCGCGGACGCCCGGCAGCCGGACGCGGACGCGGTTGCTCCAGCCGAGCGCGAGCAGCACGACGAGCAGGCCGGTCTTGACGAGCAGCGCCTGCCCGTAGCCGGTCGTCCAGAGCTGGTGGAACGCGGCGAGCTCGTTCACGGCGCGCACGACGCCGGTGGCGCCGAGCAGGACGACGGCCGCGGCCGCGTACGGCGTGAAGCGGTGCGCGAGCGCCCGGCGGGTCTCCCGGCGTGCCTCCGACCCGTGGCGGCGGAGCAGGAGCGGCGCCACGACGGCGAGCTCGAGCACGCCGCCGACCCAGAACGCGGCGGCGGCGAGATGCAGCACGTCGGCGGGGATGCTGAGCCCGTGCGGCACGTCCGACGCGGAGGCGTGGCCCGTCGCGGTCGGCAGCCCGAGCAGGACGACGGCGACTGCGGCGGCGGGCGCGCGGAGCCGCGGCACGCGCAGCGACGCGAGCGCCGCGGCGGTCGCCGCGGCGGCGACGCAGCCGCCGATCGACGTCCAGCGGCCGAAGCGGGTCGCGGTGCTGCCGGCCTCGAGCGCGACGGTGAGGAAGGCGCCTAGCGTCGCGAGCGCGAGCGCCGCCGTCAGCACGACCGCGTCCGCGCGCCGACGCCCCGGCGCCAGCTCGGGCCGGTCGCGGAGCACCGGCCGCCAGGCCGCGAGGCCGAAGCCGACCGAGCCGGCGGCGACGAGCAGCCCGGCGAGCAGCAGCCAGCGGCTGATCACGGCCGAGAGCGGCGGGCTGCCGCCCGACGAGGTGGTGGACGCGACGGCGCCCGTCTGCGTCGGCGGCAGGCCGGAGCCGACGGCGAAGATGAAGGCGCCGGAGATCAGGTGCCCGTCGTCCTCGTCGATCTCCGACCAGCGCACCGCGTACGGGCCCGTGCCGAGGCCGCGCCGGAGCGGGATGACGATCTCGTTCGGGCGGCCCGCCGGCACGTACGGCTTGCCGGCGACGACGGAGTGACCGCCGGCGCGGACGACCGTGATCCCGGGCGCCGGCTTGACGGGCTCGTCGAAGACGAGCCGGACCTCCGTCGGCGGCGTCCCGATCTCGGCGCCGGCGGCCGGGCTCGAGCGGACGAGGAACGCGTGCGCGCCCGCGGGCGCGGCGAGGAGCAGCGCGGCCGCGACGGCGCACAGGCCGACGAGCGCCGCGCGTCCGCGCCGGATCAGGTGGTCGTCGCACATGCAGAGGCCCGCCCTCGCCAGCGTAGCCCCTGGAGGGCGGCGTGCCCTATGCGCGCGCGGCGACCTCCTCGGACTCCGAGGCCGCGGGAACCGGAGCGGCGACACGCGTCCAGGGGGCGAACGGGTTCGCGACGCCCTCGAGCGACGGCGCGAGCTCCGGGAAGTGGCGGAGCAGCACGGTGCGCATGCTGTTCGCCTCCACCCAATCGATGCCGGCCTGTGTGTAGACCTCCGGGCGGTAGTCGTCGGTGAAGAAGCGGTCGGCCTCGAGCCGGCGCGACGCCATCAGGACGAAGACGCGGAAGGCGGTGTCGCTGAAGCCGAAGCCCGCCGGCTTCGGCTCGGCGTACAGGCCGACCATCAGGTCGACGCGCTCGACGTCGCCGTACACCCCCTCGAGCTGCTCGGCGAGCGTGCGGTCGCCGCCGGTGAGCTCCTCGAACGTCTTCGGCGCCTCGAGGTGGAAGAGGCGGCGGAACGCGTTGTAGCGCGGGACGCCGCGCTCGCGCGTGCGGACGATGTCGATCGCCGCGAGGTCGAGCAGCTCGCCGTCGGG
>DASSSR010000088.1:0-76955 GCA_035708345.1 Gaiellaceae bacterium | reverse complement strand
CGCTGCCCGAGGCGCTCGGCGGCGTGCGCAACTGGGACTACCGCTACTGCTGGCTGCGCGACGCCACGCTCACCCTGCTCGCGCTCCTGCAGGCCGAACACCGGGAGGAAGCTGCGGCGTGGCGCGACTGGCTGCTCCGCGCGGTCGCCGGCGACCCGGCCGACCTGCAGATCATGTACGGCGTCGCCGGCGAGCGGCGCCTGACGGAGTACGAGCTGCCGTGGCTCGACGGCTACGCGGGCTCGAAGCCCGTCCGCGTCGGCAACGCCGCGAGCGAGCAGCTGCAGCTCGACGTCTACGGCGAGGTGCTGGACGCGCTGCACCAGGCGCGCGTGCAGGGCCTCGAGCCGGAGCCGGCCGCGTGGGACCTCGAGCGGACGCTGCTCGAGGCGCTCGAGCACGCGTGGGAGCAGCCGGACGAGGGGATCTGGGAGGTCCGCGGCGGGCCGCGCCACTTCGTGCACTCGAAGGTGATGGCGTGGGTCGCGTTCGACCGCGCCGTCGACACGATCGAGCGCGAGGGGCTCGAGGGCCCGGTCGACCGGTGGCGCGAGCAGCGCGACCGCATCCACGCGCAGGTGTGCGAGCGCGGCTTCGACCCCGAGCTCGGCTCGTTCACGCAGTCGTACGGCTCGAAGGAGCTCGACGCGAGCCTGCTGCTGATCCCGCTGGTCGGCTTCCTGCCCGCCGACGACGAGCGCGTGCACGGGACGATCGAGGCGGTCGAGCGGGAGCTGCTGCAGGACGGGCTCGTGCTCCGCTACCGCACCCACGAGGAGAGCGCCGACGGCCTGCCGGGCGACGAGGGCGTCTTCCTGCCGTGCTCGTTCTGGCTCTGCGACTGCTACGAGCTGCTCGGCAGGCACGACGACGCCCACGCGCTCTTCGAGCGGCTCGTGGGGCTCGGCAACGACCTCGGCCTCCTCGCCGAGGAGTACGACCCGCGCGGCCACCGCCAGCTCGGCAACTTCCCGCAGGCGTTCACGCACCTCGCGCTCGTGAACACCGCGTTCACCGTGCTGCCGCACCTTCCCGCGCCGGCGTTCCCGCGTCACGCGCGCGCTCGATCGCGCTCGCAGCGTTGATCAGCGACAGGTGGCTGAGCCCCTGCGGGAAGTTCCCGCGCAGCTCGCCGGAATCCGGGTCGACCTCCTCCGCGAGCAGCCCGACGTCGTTCGCGTAGCCGAGCAGCTGCTCGAACAGCTCCGCGCCGGCGTCGACGTCGCCGCCGTGGACGAGCGACTCGACCATCCAGAACGAGCAGGCGAGGAAGGCCCCCTCCTCGCCGACGTTCCCGGTGCGGCGCCAGAGCAGCCCGCCTCCGGCGTCGAGGCGCTCGCGCACGGCCGTCGTCGTCGCGCGCAGCCGCTCGCCCGAGACGCGGTACCAGCCCATGCGCGCGGCGCGCACGACCGCGGCGTCGAGCGTGTCGCCGCCGGCGTACTCGACGTACGTCCCGAGCTCGTCCGACCAGCACTCCTCCTCGATGTAGGCGACGGCGCGGGCGCGCTCGTCGCGCCACCGGGCGGCATGCGTGCCCGGCAGGTGCCCGTCGTCCGCCATCGTCACGGCGCGGTCGAGCGCCATCCAGGCGGAGAAGTTCGACGACGTGTAGCTGCGCTGCTCCTGCAGCTCCCAGATCCCGGAGTCGTCGTCGTGCCAGATCACGCTCAGCCGGTCGACGCAGTCCTGAAGGAGCGACGCCGTCTCGTCGTCGAGGGCGTTGCCGGTCTCGAGGTAGAGGCTCGCCGTCTCGAGCAGGTCGCCCCACGATCCGATCTGCAGCTGGCTCGACGCCGCGTTGCCGTACCGCACCGGCCGCGAGTCGCGGTAGCCGCGCAGGGGCAGCTCGTCGCAGCGCTGCGCCGGGTGGCCGTCGACGGAGTAGAACGGCCGCAGGTCGGGCCTCGTCGTGCGCACGGCGCGCAGCAGGCAGCAGAAGGACTCGTGCACCTGCTCGGGCAGACCGAGCCGCATCAGCGCGTCGATCGTGAAGGCGGCGTCGCGCACCCACATGTAGCGGTAGTCGTAGTTGCGGTCGGAGCCGATCTGCTCCGGCAGCGACGTCGTCGGCGCGGCGACGATGGCGCCGTTCGGCTCGTGCACGAGCAGCTTCAGCGTCAGCGCGCTCCGCGCGACCTGCTCCTCCCAGGGACCGTCGTAGCTCCACGTGCCGAGCCAGGTGCGCCAGACGTCGATCGTCTCGCGCAGCCGCCGCTCGACGTCGTCGCGGCTCGGGATCGGGATCGGCTCCTCGTGGGTCGAGCCGAGCGCGAGCAGCGCGCGCTCGCCGTCGCGCAGCGTGAAGGTCGCGGCGACGGCCCCGTCCGAGAGCTCCGGCTCGCCGGCGTCCCAGGCGTGCACCGCCACCTCGACGCCGCCGCCCTCGAAGACGGGGACGCCGCGCCGCCGGTCGAGCTGGACGTCCGCACGGCCGAAGTCGGGACGCGCCTCCACGCGCCACTCGAGCTCCACCTCGCCGCTCAGGCACTCGACGCGGCGCGCGAGCTCGCGCCAGGGCAGCAGGCCGCCGCCCTGGAGGTTGAGCGCCTCGGTGACCCGGACGACGCCGTCCTTCGTCGTGTAGGTCGTCTCGAGGACGTTCGTCCGCTCGACGTAGCGCCGCTGCGCGTCGAACGCGCCGGTCGGCGCGAGCGCGAACCGCCCGCCCTTGTCCGGGTCGAGCAGCGCGGCGAAGGTCGTCGGGTAGTGCATCGCCGGCAGCGAGAGGAAGTCGATCGAGCCGTCGAGCGCGACGAGCGCCGTCGTGCTGCCGTCTCCGATCGCCGCGTACGCGCCGATCGGCGCGAAGCCGTCCTTCCGCTTCACGCGCGGGCGTGCTCGCGCTCACGCGACTGGTCGCGCGTGAGGGCCTGGTCGGCGTCGGCGCCGAGATCGGCCTGGATCTGCTCAAGCGAGCGATCCTTCGTCTCCGGGACGACCGTCGCGAAGAACACCACCGCGCAGACGCCGAAGAACGCGTAGAGCCAGAACGTCCCCTGCTTCGTGATCGAGTCGGTCAGCGTCAGGAACGTGTAGGAGATCGCGAAGTTGAGCCCCCAGTTGAACATCGTGCACACCGCCATCGCCGGCCCGCGCATCTGCAGCGGGAAGATCTCCGAGATCATCAGCCAGAAAACCGGGCCGAGGCCGACGGCGAAGCCCATGATGTAGATCAGCAGGCACGCGAGCGCGAGCCACGGCACCGCGCTCTGGACGCCGCTCGACGCGAAGAAGATGCCCAGGCCGACGAGCGCGACCGTGAGGACGGCGGTGCCGCCGATCAGGAAGAAGCGCCGGCCGAGCTTGTCGAGCAGCAGGATCGCCACGATCGTGAAGAACACGTTCGTGCAGCCGATGAAGACGCTCTGCGTCAGCGCGCCGGTGTTGTGCTGGCCGGCGAACTTGAGGATCGTCGGCGCGTAGTAGATGACGGTGTTGATGCCGACGATCTGCTGGAACACGGCGAGCGCGACGCCGACGATCAGCATGCGGCGGCCGCCCTTGCCGAGCAGCTCGCGCAGGCTGAACTCCTTCTCCGAGACGTCCTTGATCTCCCGGATCTCCGCGTCGACGTCGTCCTCCTCGAAGCGGTAGCTCTGCAGCACCTGCCGCGCGTCGTCCTCCCTCCCCTTCTGCACGAGCCACCGCGGCGAGAACGGCATGAAGTACATGCCGATCGCGAGCGCCGCGCCGGGGATCGCCGCGATCCCGAACATCCAGCGCCAGTTGTTCGCGAACGGCGCGAAGCCCCAGTCGACGATGTACGCGGCGAGGATGCCGGAGGTGATCATCAGCTGGTTGAAGCTGACGACGCCGCCGCGGATGCGGGGCGGGACCATCTCGGCGATGTACATCGGCGCCACGAACGACGCGCAGCCGACGGCCAGGCCGAGCCAGAAGCGCGACGCGAGGATCTGCCAGTACGAGTGCGAGAACGCGCACGCGAACGCGCCGATCACGTAGATGCAGCCCGAGGCGATCTTCGTGCGCCGGCGGCTGAAGCGGTCGGCCGTCCAGCCGGCGAGCAGGGCGCCGGCGATCGCGCCGAGGAGCAGGATCGCGACCGTCAGCTGCTGCTGGCCGTGCGAGTGCAGGCCGAGGTCCTTCTTCATGAAGAGGAGCGCCCCGCCGATGACGCCCGTGTCGTAGCCGAAGAGGAAGCCGCCGATCGCCGCGATCAGCGCGATGCCGAGCAGGCGCTTGTTCCGCAGCGCCTCGCGGACGAAGCCTCGATCCGCCGCCGCTTCTGCCATCACCGTCGACAACGGCGAAGGGGCCACGGCGGTTGCGGGTCGATGTCTCAGGCTTCGCTGCGCTTCGATCCCGAGGGCGTCGACCGCGTGGGCGAGCGCCTGCAGGCCGAGGCTGCCCCCGAGGCGGCCCGCCAGCCGCCGGGCGGCGGCCGCGGCCTCGGCGTCGTCGTCCCGCCAGGCCCGGGCGACGCCGTGGACGGCCTGGATCGCCTCCGGCGGCGGCTCCTCGTCGTTCCGGAGCAGGCGCAGGCCGCCGGTCGCGAGCGTGCGGGCGTCCGCAGCGGCGACGAAGAGCTCGTGGGCGATCGAGGCGTACGCCTCGACGGCGCGGCGCTGCCGGCGGCGGCGCGGAGCATTGCGCGCGACGTGGCGCGCGGTGTCGAGCGTCGCGTGCAGCCGGCGGTCGTCGAGCGCGTCCACGCGCTCGAGCGCGCGCTCCATCCCCCGGACGTCGCGGTGGAAGAGCGCGTTCGCGACGGCGTCGATCGAGTCGGCGAGGTCGTGACGGAGCCCGCGCTCGGCGCGCGCGAGCAGGTCGAGCGCGTTGGTCGGGAAGAGCACCTGCGCGAGCAGGATCCCGAGCCCGCCGCCGATCAGCGCGTCCGCGAGCCGCTGCAACGCGACGGTCGAGCCGTGCCGCTGCAGGGCCACCATCAGGATCACCGACGCCGCCGCCTGGTTGCGCACCATCGGCCGGGCGCCGAGCGCCGTCGGGACGGCGAGCGCGACCAGCACGCCGACGACGAGCTGCCAGCCGCCGGCGCCGCCGGCCTTGACGAGCGCGTCGCCGAGCAGGATGCCGAGGCCGACGCCGACGATCATCTCGACCGCCTGCCGGCCGCGCGTCCCCGGCTCGCCGGCGAGCACGATCACCGCCGCGATCGGCGCGAAGAACGGCTGCCCGTGCCCCGGGATCAGCCGCGCGAGCTCCCACGCGACCCCGGCGGCGACCGCGGCCTGGGCCATGCGGAGCAGCGTCGCCCGGTCCAGGCGGCGGCGGATCGCGCGGAGGTCCATGCAGGCCCTTGTCCCACCGGCGATCCCTTCGCACACGTGGCGCGGGCTAACGGTGGCCGAAGTGGTGCGCGGCGGGGAGGGAGCCGTGCACGTCGGCGTCGTCGGTCAGCTCGCGGGCGAGCGGGCCGAGCGAGACGAGCTCCCGCACGAGCACGTTCCGGTTCCGGTCCGCGTGCTCGTAGCGGCCTCTGGCGAGGATCAGCGGCTCGCCGCGGACGACGGCGCGATAGCGGTCGTAGACCTGCGGCGGAACGATCAGGTTGACCTGGGCGTGCTCGTCCTCGAGCAGCATGAAGACGACGCCGTTCGCGGTCGCCGGACGCTGCCGCGCGACGACCATGCCGGCGATCTCGACCGGTGCGCCGTGACGCTGCTCCTGGAGCGCGACGGTGGAGAGCGTCCGCGGCGGCAGGTGCGGGCGGAGCAGCTCGAGCGGGTGCACGCCGACGGAGATGCTCGTCGTGCGGTAGTCGGCGAGCATCCGCTCCCACACCGTCGGGTCGGGCAGGTCGGGCGTCTCGACCGTCGGCTCGAGCGGCAGGGCGAGCTGCTTCGCCGACCCGGACGCGCCGCGGTTTTCGGCGGCGCCGGGGGCGTCGCTTCCGGCCCTCCACCTCGGCACGGTCGCGGGCCGCGGCACGAGCCCGAGCTGCCAGAGCAGCTCGCGCCGCTTCAGCCCGAACGAGTCGCACGCGCCGGACTCGGCGAGCGCGCGCAGCTCGTCGTGCGAGAGGGGCGTCCGCTGCGCGAGCTCGCGGATGCCCGCGAACGGCCGGGCGGCGACGACCGCCTCCGCGCCGTCCTCCCCCACCCCCTGCACGTACTTCAGGCCGACGCGGACGGCCCCGTCCTCGATCGTGCAGCCGACGGCGCTGCGGTTGACGTCGGGCGGCCGCGTCTGCACGCCGTGCCGCTGCGCATCGCGCACGAGCGTCGCGGGCGGGTAGAAGCCCATCGGCTGCGCGTTCAGGAGTGCGGCGAGGAACTCGGCGCGGTAGTGGCGGCGCAGCCACGCCGACTGGTACGCGAGCAGCCCGAACGCGGCGGAGTGCGACTTCGGGAAGCCGAAGCCGGAGAACGCGACGAGCTTGTCGTAGACCATGTGCGCTGTCTCCTCGCCGACGCCGTTGGCGGCCGCGCCCTCGACGAAGCGCGTCCGGTACGCCTCGAGCGCGGCGTGCGAGCGCTTGCGGCTCATCGCCCGGCGCAGCCCCTCCGCCTCGCCGACGCTGAAGCCGGCGAGCGCGATCGCGACGTCGAGCACCTGGTCCTGGAAGACGACGACGCCGAGCGTCTCGCGCAGCGGCTCGCGCAGCAGCTCGTGGTCGACGGGCGGCCGATAGCCCGGGTCCTCGCGCAGCCGCTGCCGCCGCTCGATGTACGGGTGCACCGCCTTCCCCTGGATCGGCCCGGGGCGGACGAGCGCGACCTGGATCGTGATGTCGTCGAGGTTCTCGGGCCGCGTGCGGAGGATCGTCTGCATCTGCGCGCGGCTCTCGATCTGGAAGCAGCCGACCGTGTCGGCCTGCTGGATCTCCGCGAAGACGTCCGGGTCGTCGAGCGGGATCCGCGAGAGGTCGATCTGCGTGTGGCGGTGCCTCGCGATCAGGTCGACGCACTCCTCGACGGCGGAGAGCATCCCCAGCCCGAGCAGGTCGATCTTCAGGAAGCCGGCGTCCGCGCACGAGTCCTTGTCCCACTGGCACATCTGCCGGCCCTCCATCGCGGCCGGCTGCACGGGGACGAGCTCGACGAGCGGCCGCGACGAGATCACCATCCCGCCCGGGTGCTGCGAGATGTGGCGCGGCAGTCCCGCGATCTCGCCGCACAGCTCGGCGAACGCACGCCAGCGCGGCGAGGCGAGCTTCGCCTGCGCGTCGGGGAGCAGCAGCATCTCCTCGGCGACGCGCTGGGCGTGCCAGCCGTCGGTGAGGCGCGCGAGCCGCTCGAGCTCGGCGAACGGCAGCCCGAGCGCCTTGCCGACGTCGCGGATCGCGCCGCGCGAGCGGTACGTCGCGAAGCTCGCGACGAGCGCGGCGTGCTCGCGGCCGTAGCGCTCGGTGACGCGGACGATCAGCTTCTCGCGGATGTCGCGCGGGAAGTCGAGGTCGATGTCCGGCACCGACACGAGCTCGCGGTTGAGGAAGCGGCCGAGCGAGAGGTCGTTCGCGACCGGGTCGACGTGCGAGAGCCCGGTCAGGTAGCAGACGAGCGAGCCGACCGACGAGCCCCGGCCGCGTCCCGGCGGCAGCACGTGCCGCATCGAGCCGGGCCCGCGCACCTCGTACGCGACCTCGCGCGCGAGCTCCAGCACCTCCCAGTGCAGCAGGAAGAAGCCGGCGAGCCCGAGCTCCTCGATCAGCGCCAGCTCCTCCTCGAGCCGCGCAAGTTGCAGCCTGTTACTTGCTCGGTCCGGGTAGCGCTCGGCGAAGGCGCGCTCGCAGACGCGGCGGAGCTGGACGCCCGCCGGCTCGGCCCCGTCGGAGAAATCGGGGTAGCGGTAGCCGAGCTCCTGCGTCAGGTCGAACCGCAGCCGCTCGGCGAGCTCCGCCGTGCGGGCGACGGCGTCGCGGTCGTGCGGGAAGCGCTCGACCATCTCCTGCGGGCCCAGGAGGACGGACTCGTGGTTGCCCCGCCGCTCGCGCTCGCAGCCGTCGAGCGAGGTGCGGCAGCGGACGGCGACGAGCACGTCCTGCAGCGCGGCGCGGCGGCGGTCGTGCGCGTGCACGTCGCCGGTCGCGACCGTCTGCACCCCGAGCGCGGCGGCGAGGTCGCGCAGCCGCGCGTTGCGGCGCTCGTCGCCGCGCTCGTACGGCCGCTGCAGCTCGACGAAGAAGCGGTCGCGCCCGAACGCGCGCGCGAGCTCCCCCGCCGCGTTCGGATAGTGGACGCCGAGCCCGTCGCGCGCGCAGCCGGAGAGGCAGACGAGCCCGGCGTTGTGCTCGGCGAGCAGCGCCGGGTCGAGCGCGGGCGGCAGCGGCTCGCGCGTCGCGTTGTCGCGCGTATGCGCGTGCGCCGCGGTCAGCAGCCGGCAGAGGTTCGCGTAGCCCGTCCCGTCCTCGACGAGCAGCGTCACGTGGCTGCCGCCCGCCAGCGTCACCTCCGCGCCCGTGATCGGGCGGACGCCGAAGTGCTTCGCGGCGTGCGCGAACTCGAGCGAGCCGTAGACGCCGTCGTGGTCGGTCAGGGCGAGCGCCGGATAGCCGAGCTCCGCCGCCCTGGCCGCCAGCTCCTCCGGCTGCGATGCTCCGTCCAGGAAGGAGTAGGCGCTGTGGGCATGCAGCTCGACGTACGACGACACGAACACATGTTCGCACATCCGTGCTGATCCGGCCGGGAGAGGGCGAGCGGCTGCCGCGGGGCGAGCGGTTCCACCGCGTGCTCGTCGAGCTGCCGGAGCTGGAGGCGGTCGAGCTGTGGTTCGGGCCCGGCTTCGAGGTGCCGCCGCACGTCCACGACGACCACGCGGACAGCTTCTACGTGCTCGAGGGCGAGGCCGAGTTCACGCTCGGCGAGGAGGTCGTCCGCGCCGGGCCCGGCACGTGGGTCTCCGCCCCGCGCGGGTCGCGGCACGGCTTCCGGAACGCCGGCGAGGGCGACCTACGCCTGCTGAACGTCCACGCGCCGACCACCGGCTTCGTCGCCGGGCTCCGCGAGCCCGACTGACGCACGGCCGGGCGCGAACGGCTCCGCCTCCGGCGGCGGCTCCTCGCCGGCGAGCAGCGCGGCGATCGTCTCGGCCGTGACCGGGGCGAGCAGGATCCCGTTGCGGTAGTGGCCGGTCGCGAGGACGACGCCGTCCTCGCGCTCGCCGAGCAGCGGGCCGTCGTCGGGCGAGCCGGGCCGGAGGCCCGCCGTGACGTCGACGAGCTCGAGCTCGCGAAGCTCCGGCAGGACGCGGCACCCCTCGTCCAGCAGCTCGCGCACGGCGCCCGCGGTGACCGTCGTGTCGAAGCCGCGCTCCTCGAGCGTCGCGCCGAGGACGACCTCGCCGTTCCGGCGCGGGACGACGTAGACGCGCTCGGTGCGGATCATCCGCCGCGCGGGCAGCTCGCCGCGCAGCCGCACGACCTGGCCCTTCACCGGGCGCACCGGGGCGCCCGCGAAGCCGGACCAGGCGCCTGCGCAGACGACGACGCGGCCCGCGGGGATCGTCTCGCCGGCCGCCGTCGTCACGGAGCCCCGCGTCACGGCCGTCACCTCGACGCCCTCGCGGACGTTCACCCCGGCGGCGAGCGCGGCGACGAGCCGGCGCGGGTCGACCGACGCCTCGTGCTCGCTCGACGTGCCGCCGGCGACGAGCGGGCTCAGCCCGGGCTCGAGCGCGCGGCACTCCGCGGACGTCAACGCGGCCGCCTCGTCGCCGTCGAACGTGACCGTGAGCATCCCGCACGGCCAGAAGCCGACGTCGGCGCCGAGCGCCCCGACGAACTCGGGATAGAGCTCGAGCGAGCGGCGGGCGAGCAGGACGAACGGGTCGTCGCCGGGCTCGCGCTCGCCGTCGGGCGCGAGGATGCCCGCGGCGACGCGCGAGGCGCCGCTGCCGGCGGCGCCGCGCTCGAGCACGCAGACCTCGAGCCCGCGCTCGGTGGCGCGCCGCGCGCACGCGAGCCCGATCACGCCGCCGCCGACGAAGACCGCGTCGTACATGCGGCTGAGGCTAGCGTCCCCGATCGTGGACGGAATCGCACGCCGAGCGCGACTCGCGCGCTCGCGCCTCTACTTCGTCGTCGGCCGTGCCGACGAGGAGCTGCTCGAGGCGGCGCTGCGCGGCGGCGTCGACGTCGTCCAGCTGCGCGACAAGGGCCTCTCCGACGAGGAGCTCGTCGCGGCGGCGCAGCCGTTCCGGCGCGCGTGCGACCGGCACGGCGCGCTCTTCGTGCTGAACGACCGGCCGGAGCTCGTCGAGCGCTGCGGCGCCGACGGCGTGCACGTCGGCCAGGGCGACGCATCCGTCGCCGAGGCGCGGCGGCTGGTCGGCGCCGAGCGGATCGTCGGCCTGTCGACGCACTCGCGCGAGCAGATGCAGGACGCCGGCGACGCCGACTACATCGGCGTCGGGACGATCTTCGCGACGCCGACGAAGCCGGAGGACGACGACGTGGCCGGGCTCGAGCTCGTGCGCGTCGCGCGCGACGTCGCCCGGCTGCCGTGGTTCGCGATCGGCGGGATCGACCGCTCGAACGTCGCCGAGCTCGTGCGCGCGGGCGCGGCGGGCGTCGCGGTCGTGCGCGCGATCCGCGACGCCGCCGACCCGCAGGCGGCCGCGCGGGCGCTGCGCGCGGAGCTGCCGCCCACCGAGGCGGTCGTCGGCGACGAGGACGTGCTGCTGCCGCAGATCGACTGGCTGCACGGCAGCGGCGGCGGCGCGGCGCCGCACGTGCACGCGGAGCACGCGGACGTCTTCCACGTGCTCGAGGGGACGATGGAGTTCCGCGCCGGGGACGGGACGGTGCGGCTGCCGCCCGGCTCGACGCTGGCGGCGCCGCCGCTGCTCGCGCACGGGTTCCGGCTGCCGGCGGGCGACGCCCGCTACCTCAACCTGCACGCGCCGGGCGGCTGGGCGCGCGAGCGCGGCGACACCTTCGGCCTGGAGCGTGCGGACGCGCGCGTCCGGCCCGCCGTGAGCGCGCCCGGCGACGGCGACCGGCTGGCGGCGCCGCACCGGCTCGCGCTCGTGAAGGTCGACCTGCCCGAGCTCGCGCTCGTCGAGAGCGTCGTCGACGACGCGTTCGAGGGGCCGGAGCTGCACCTGCACCTGCGGCACGCGGACTGCTTCCACGTGCTCGAGGGCGCGCTCGAGTTCTCGCTCGGCGGGCGGCGCGGCGTGCGCGTGGAGGCGGGGACGTCGGTCGTCGTCCCACCCGGCGTCGCGCACACGTTCGGGCCGGCCGCGCGGCGGGCGCGCTACCTGAACGCGCACGCGCCGAGCCTCGGCTTCGTCGACTACGTGCGCGCGGCCGACCGGGGCGAGCACCTGCCGTTCGACCAGTACGCGTTTCGGTAGAAACTCCTCATACGGCTCTCATGCGCCACCGCCGAGAATGGGCCGGGATGCGTGTGCTCGTGGTCGAGGACGAGGCGAAGCTCGCCAACCTGGTCGCGCGCGGGCTGCGTGAGGAGGGGTACGCGGTCGACGTCGCCGGCCGCGGCGAGGACGCGGTGTGGATGGCGGAGGCGAATCCGTACGACGCGATCCTGCTCGACGTCATGCTCCCCGGCGCCGACGGGTTCGAGACCTGCCGACGTCTCCGGAGCCGCGAGGTCTGGAGCCCGGTGCTGATGCTGACCGCACGGGACGCCGTCGACGACCGGATCACCGGGCTCGACGCCGGCGCCGACGACTACCTGCCGAAGCCGTTCGCCTTCGAGGAGCTGCTCGCACGCGTGCGGGCGCTCGTTCGCCGCGCGCCGACCAAGCGCAGGATCGTGCTCGAGGTGGGCGACCTCCGCTTCGACCGCACCCAGCGGCGCGTCTGGCGCGGCGACGTCGAGGTCGAGCTGTCGCCGAAGGAGCAGGCCCTGCTCGAGCTGTTCATGCGCCGCCCCGGTGCGGTGCTGACCCGCGGCGAGCTGCTCGACGGCGCCTGGGACATGGCGTTCGAGCGGCGCTCCAACATCGTCGAGGTCTACGTGCGGTCGCTGCGCGGGAAGATCGACCGACCGTTCGGCCGCGAGTCGATCGAGACCGTTCGTGGGATCGGCTACCGGATGCGGGAATCCGCGTGAGCGTAGGCTCGACGGAGCTCACGAGAGAGCGGAGGCGCCGGCTTTGCCGGCGCCGGGAGCGGGAATGACCAGGCTGCCGATCCGGCTCCGTCTGACGCTCGCGTTCGCGCTCGCGATGGCGGTGGTGCTCGCGGTGATGGGCGCGTTCGTCTACGTCCGGCTGGGCAGCGCGCTGATGGCGTCGGTCGACCAGACGCTGCACTCGCAGTCGGACGAGGCGATCGCCGGCGCGCGGCTCCACCGCCCCGCGCTCACCGACCCGGACGTCGCGGGCGGCACGACGCTCGCGCAGGTGCTCGGCCCGGACGGAGCGGTTCTGCGCTCGTCCCCGGCGGGGCTGCCGCCGCTCGTCCACTCGACTCCTTCCCCGGGAGGCAGGCTGCTGCGCTCGGTGGAGCTTCGCTCGCCCGGCGGCGACTGGCGCGTGCTCGCCGTGCGCCCGGTCGGGCTGAACGCGACTGTCGTGGTCGCGCGCTCGCTGGAGCCGCGCGAGGAGTCGCTGCACCGGCTCTCGCGCGAGCTCGCGTTCGCGATCCCGCTCGCATTGCTGCTCACGTCGCTCGGCGCGTACCTGCTCGCCTCCGCGGCGCTGCGCCCGGTCGAAGCGATGCGCCGGCGTGCGGCCGCGGTGAGCGCCGACGCGCCGACGCTCTTGCCCGTTCCGCGCAGCCGGGACGAGGTGTCGCGCCTCGCCGAGACGCTGAACGACATGCTCGCGCGGCTGCACGCCTCGCTCGAGCACGAGCGCCGCTTCGTCGCGGACGCGAGCCACGAGCTCCGGACGCCGCTGGCGCTCCTGCGCACCGAGCTCGAGCTCGCTCTGCGCCGCCCGCGGCCGCGACAGGAGCTCGAGGCCGCGCTGCGCTCGGCGGCGGAGGAGACGGAGCGGCTGTCGCGGCTCGCGGAGGACCTGCTGCTGATCGCGCGCGGCGACCGCGGCGGGCTGCCGCTGCGGCGGCGCGAGCTCGACGTCGAGGAGGTGCTCGAGACGGCCGCCTCGCGGTTCGCGAGACATGCGGAGTCGGTCGGCGCCTCCGTCGTCGTGGCGCCCACCCACGTGCGGGTCGACGCCGACCCGGAGCGGATCGAGCAGGCCCTCGGCAACCTGCTCGACAACGCGCTCGCCCACGGCGCGCGGGAGGTGGTGGTGTCGGCGCGGCGCGTCGACGGGACGGTCGAGCTGCACGTGCTCGACGACGGGCCCGGCTTCCCCGCCTCCTTCCTGGAGCGCGCCTTCGACCGCTTCAGCCGCGCCGACGAGGCGCGGAGCCAGGGCGGCGCCGGGCTCGGCCTCTCGATCGTCGCGCTGATCGCCGCCGCCCACGGCGGCGCGGCGGCCGTCGCGAACCGCCGGGAGGGCGGTGCCGACGCCTGGATCACGCTGCCCACTCTCGGCTGATTCACAGGCAGCGTTCACGGAGCGCTCATCCGGCCCGGCTTCACTGGAGGCGTGGACACCCGTCGAGTCCAGGCCCGCGACGCAGCGGCCCGGCGGCTCCGGCGCCTGACCGCCGCCTTCGTGGCCGGCTGCGGCGCCGTGGCGCTGCTCTTCGCCTTCGTCGCCGCGAAGGCGTTCCCGGGGCGGAGCCAGCACCCCGCGGCCCGCCCGAAGGCGGTGCGGCACGCGACGCCTCGCCGGACGCCGAAGCCCGCGGCCCAGACGGCGCCGCCCCTCGTCCAGCTCGGCTCCCAGGCCCAGCCCTCGCCGACCCCGGCCTCGCCCTCCCCGTCCCCGGCGCCGGCCCCCACCGCCGCTCCGCCCGCCGTCGTCTCGGGAGGCTCGTGAGCTTCGCCTTCCGGGCGCTCGGGACGACGGCGGTCGTGGCCGCCGTCGACCCCGAGCGGACGCTCGACGCCGTCGCGCTCGTCTCCGCCGAGCTCGCGGTCGTCGACCGGGCGTGCAGCCGCTTCCGGGCCGACTCGGAGCTGCTCTCGCTGCCGCACGACGAGCCGGCCCCGGTCTCCTCGCTCCTCGCCGACGCCGTCGGCGCGGCGCTGGACGCCGCCGCCGCGACCGACGGCCTCGTCGACCCGACGGTCGGCCGGACGCTGCGCCTGGCGGGCTACGACGCCACCTTCCGCGTCGTCACGAGCCGGGACGGCGAGCGTTTCCGCGCCCGCTTCGACGCGGTGCCGGGCTGGCAGGTCGTCGCGCTCGACCGCGACGCGCTGACGCTCTGCGTCCCCGGCGGCGTCGAGCTCGACCTCGGCGCCACCGCGAAGGCCTTCGCCGCCGACCGCTGCGCCGCCCTCGCGCACGAGCTCCTCGGCTGCGGCGTCCTCGTCGGGCTCGGCGGCGACATCGCCGTCGCCGGCGACGCGCCCGCGGGCGGCTGGCCGATCGGGATCGCCGACGACCACGCCGCCGGGGAGGTGCAGACGACGGTCGCGATCACGACCGGCGGCCTCGCGACGTCGTCGACGAGCGTCCGCCGCTGGCGCAGCGGCGCGCAGTCGCTCCACCACGTGATCGACCCGCGGTCGGGGCGCCCGGCGAACAGCCGCTGGCGCACCGTCTCCGTCGCCGCCGGGTCGTGCCTGGCGGCGAACGTCGCGAGCACGGCGACGATCGTCCTCTCCGACGACGGACCGGCCTGGCTCGAGGCGCGCGGCGTCGACGCGCGGCTCGTCGCGGTCGACGGCGCCGTCGTCACGACCGGCCGCTGGCCCGTCGAGGCGCACGCCGCGTGAGCCACGCCCTCTGGTACGCGACGCGCGGCACCGGGACGGCAGCGCTCGTGCTGCTCACGGTCGTCGTCGCGGTCGGCATCGCCGGCACGCTCCGCCTGCGCAGCGAGCGGTGGCCCCGCTTCCTCGTCTTCGGCCTCCACCGCAACCTGACGCTGCTGACCCTCTGCGTCCTCGTCGGGCACATCGCGACGACGGTGCTCGACTCGTATACGCCGATCGGGCTCGCTGCGGCGTTCGTCCCGTTCGTCTCCTCCTACCGACCGCTCTGGCTCGGGCTCGGCGCGGTCGCGCTCGACCTGCTGCTGGCGCTGACGGTGACGAGCCTGCTCCGGGCGCGGATCGGGCAGCGGACGTGGCGCGGCCTGCACTGGCTCGCGTACGCCGCCTGGCCGGTCGCGCTCGCGCATGGCCTCGGCACCGGCAGCGACGCGCGCTTCGGCTGGATGCAGCTGCTCAGCGTCGCCTGCGTCCTGGCGGTGCTCGCCGCGCTCGCCGCCCGACTGTCGGCCTCGGCGGCGCCGCCGGCGCGCCGCGGTCTCGCCGCCGCGGCCGCGCTCGCGGCCGTCGTCGGGGGCTTCGCCTGGTACAGCGGCGGCCCCGGTGCGCCCGGCTGGGCGCGCCGGGCGGGGACGCCGAGCGCGCTGCTGCCGGCCGTTCGACCCGCGGCCGCCGCCGCGCCGGCGGCCGCGCGGACGCAGCCCGTCTCCGACGTGCCGTCCGTCCCCTTCTCGGCCCACCTCGCAGGCCGGCTGACGACCGCGGTGGAGGGGAACGACCTGGTACGCATCGACATCCGCGGCCGCACGAGCGGCGGCGCGGCGGCGCTGCTCTGGATCCGGCTCGAGGGACGGCCGATCGACGACGGCGGCGTCTCGATGACCGCGAGCGGCGTCCACTTCGGCACGGCCGCGGCCCCGAACCTCTACACCGGCTCGATCCGCGCGCTCAGCGGCTCCGAGCTCACGGTCGGCCTGCGCGACGCCCAGGGCCGCCGGATCGAGCTCGACGTCCTGCTGAACATCGACCAGGCGACGAGCACGGTCGACGGTCTCGTGCGGGCGCTGCCGGCCGCAGGGGACTCGCAGTGAGCGTGGCGCCCGAGACGGAGCCGACGACGCGGCGGCTGCTCGCCGGCGTCCGGACCGACCGGCGGACGCTCACGCTCGCCGAGCACCGGCGTCTGCACGGGCCGCTCGACGACGATCCGCGCTCGCTGATCGAGACGCTGGCGGCCGCCGGCCTGCGCGGGCGCGGCGGAGCCGGCTTCCCGACGGCGCGGAAGCTGGCGGCGGTGCGCGCGGCCGGCCGCCGCGCGGTCGTCGTCGTCAACGGCGCGGAAGGAGAGCCGGCGGCCGCGAAGGACCGTACGCTGCTCGGCTACGTCCCGCACCTCGTGCTCGACGGCGCGGTGGCGGCGGCACGAGCCGTGCGCGCGCGCGAGGTGCTCGTCGGCGCGCATCCCTCGGTGTGCGCCGTGGTCGAGCGCGCGATCGGCGAGCGCGACGACGGCAAGATCGAGCTGCAGGCGGTCGCAGTCCCGGACACGTTCGTCGCCGGCGAGGAGACGGCGCTCGTGCAGTTCCTGAACGGCGGCCCGGCGCTGCCGACGTTCACGCCGCCGCGCCCGTTCGAGCGCGGCGTCCGTCGGCTGCCGACGCTCGTCCAGAACGCGGAGACGCTCGCGCACGTCGCGCTGATCGCCCGCCGCGGCGCGGCGTGGTTCCGCGCGGTCGGTACCGAGGAGGAGCCGGGAACGACGCTCGTCACGCTCGCCGGCGCCGTGCGCAGCCCGGGCGTGTACGAGATCGAGACGGGGCAGCCGCTGTCGGCGCTGCTCGCCGACGCCGGCGGCGTCGCCTCCGAGCCGCGCGCGTTCCTCGTCGGCGGCTACTTCGGCACCTGGCTGCCGGCGTCGGCGGTCGACGTGCCGCTCGCCGACGCCGCGCTCGCCCGCTACGGCGCGGCGCTCGGCGCGCGGGCCGTGGTCGTCCTCCCGCGCGACCGGTCGGGAATCGCCGAGACGGCGCGGATCCTCCGCTATCTCGCCGAGCAGAGCGCCGGCCAGTGCGGGCCGTGCGTGTACGGGTTGGCGGCCGTCGCGGACGACTTCGCCCGGCTCGCGCGGCGCGACGGGCGCGTCGACCGTGCGCGGCTCGAGCGCCGGCTCGGCCTGATCGCCGGGCGCGGCGCGTGCAGCCATCCCGACGGCGCCGTCCGGCTCGCCGCGAGCGCGCTGCAGGTGTTCCGGTGAGCGAGCTCGAGCTCCACGTCAACCCGATCAAGTGCGACGGGCACGGCGTCTGCGCGGAGCTGTTCCCCGAGCGCGTGTCGCTCGACGAGTGGGGATATCCGCTGATCGCGGACGGCGCAATCCCGAAGGAGCTCGAGAAGCACGCGCGACGGGCGGTCTCGCAGTGCCCGACGCTCGCGCTGATGCTCATTCACCGCCGCGGCTGATCCCGGACGGCTCCGTCCGCAGCCACGCCTCGAGCGCGGCGATCATCGTCGGGGTGACGATCCGGCGCGGGAAGAGCCCCGTCGCGTGCGTGTGCTCGAAGCGCCGGACGTCGAAGCCGCCGGAGAGGCCCGGTCCGCGCGCGCCCTGCGCCTCCATGCCGTGGCAGGCGGCGCAGCCGAAGCCGTGCTGGAACGCCCACCTGCCGACGGCGACCCGGGACTCGTGCCTGGCGAGGTCGACGGCGACCGTCGCCGCGCCGCTCGCGCTCTGCGCGAGCTCGCCGCCCCCGTCGATCCCGACGGCGTGGATGTAGACCATCCGCCCGCCGATGTAGCCGACCGCGACCACGAGCAGCACGCCGGCGAGGCCGGTGACCGCGACCACCGCCTCCGAGGCGCGGCGGCGCCAGCGGAACCAGCCGACGACGAGGAACGCCGCCGTGAGGACGAGGGCGAGCCCGAGGTGGACGAACACGAGCGTGATCGTGTGGCCGCGCAGCTCGGTGCGCGCGTCCTGGAGGACGGCGAGGCCGCTGACGACGGCGAGCGCGGAGCCGAGCGCGGCCGCGCCGAACGCCCACGGCTCCGCGCGGGCAACCGCCTCGCCGCCGCGCCCGCGCCAGCGGAGCGCGCCGAGCACGAAGACGACGGGCACCGCGAGGATCGGCAGGTGGACGACGAGGCCGTGGATCTCCGGGAGCGTCAGCACGGCGACGAATCTCCCCCGGCGAGATGAGCCGACGCTGAAGGGCGAGACCCCGGCTCAGCCGACGTGCAGCGGCTGCGTGACCTCGGTCTGCTCGAGGAACTCGGCGAGCCTCCGCGCCTCGTCGTCGGTGATCGAGACCGCTGCGCGCGCGACGCCGTCCTCCCAGACGCTGAAGCGCACGTGCGGGTCGTCGGCGACGTAGCGCGTCACGCGGAGCGCGCGGCCGGGGCTGTTCGGGTGGGCGCGGAAGAACTCGACCAGCTTGCGCCGCTGGACGCAGCCGCACCACGGACAGAAGCGGAAACGCGCTTCGACCTCCCGCCCACAGGACGTGCAGGCGACCACCGTTCGAATCTATGCCCGACAGGGCCGCGGGGCAACCGCCGTCAGGCCCCGCGCTGGGTGAACCACCCCCCGCCGGCGCCGTCGTGGAAGACGACGGTGTTCTCGCCGGTCTCGAGCACGACCTCGAAGTAGCGGCGGACGACCGGCTCCTCCGTCCACCAGCGGTCGAGGACGCGCCACTCCTCGCGGACGACGGCGACCGGCTGGTGGTTGACCTGCCACGGCGTCCCGTCGAAGTTCGCCTCGACGCGCGCCGGACGGGGCTGGTTGAGCGCTCTCGCCGAGATCACCACAGCGATCCGTGTCCGGTCTCGGCGCGGGCGCCTAGTCGTCCCGGGGTACGAACAGCGCGCGCGCTTCCGGGATGCGCGACCACGGCGCGACCTCCACGACGGTGCAGACGGAGCCGGCGCCGGTGCTCGCCCGCACCTGGCGCAGCCCTTCCCGCAGCCGGGTGCGATCCTCGGCGCCGGCGGCGAGCAGCTCGAGCTGGCGGCCGGCCGGCTCGGTGAGCGCGACGAGCTCGAGCCGGAGCTCGACGACGGGCGCGGGCAGCTCGGCGAGCTTCGGGGCGAGGGCGACGCGGATCCGCTCGGGCTCGGCGCTCGGCTCGCGCAGCGTCAACGTGCGGCGCCACGAGCCGCCGCCCCCCGTCCCGCCGGCAGACACGAGCCGGGCGGAGAGGGCGACCTTGCGGACGAAGCGGTCGCGCCGCTCCGGCCGGGCGAGCGCCGTGTCGACGAGCGCGCCGAGCGCCCGCCGGAGCGTCAGCTCGTTGCCGACCGCCTCCGGGAACTCGAGCGTCTCCACCAGCTCGGCCGGCGGCCGCCGGCCGCGTACGGCCGTCGCCGCGCCGCCTCTCGCCAGGCTCCAGGCGCGCCGGCCGTCCGGCCCCAATCGTTCGGCGACGGCGCCGCCCGGGAGCCCGGCAAGCTGTCCAAGCTTCCGCACTCCGAGCGCTTCGAGCTCCTCGTAGCGCTGCCGCTCGAGCGGCAGCAGCGTCAGCGGCAGCGGCGAGAGGAACGCCGCCGCCTCCTCGTCGCGGACGACGAGCACCTGGCCCGGCCGCGCCACCGACGCGGCGGCGAGCGCCGTGAACCGGCGGCCGGCGGCGCCGATGCGGCCGTCCCAGCCGCTGCCGACGGCCGCGAGGGCGCGGCGGAGCGCCGCGTCGAGGCCGCCGTAGAGCCGCTCGACGCCGCGCGTCTCGAAGTACGCGACGCCGGCGGCCGCCGGCTCGACCGAGAACCCCGCATCCTCGAGCGAGCGGACGATCTCCTCCCAGGCGAGCTCCGCCGCGGCCGGGTCGGCCTCGACGAGCAGGAGCTCCGGGCAGAGGGCGAGCGCCTCGCCGAGCCGCATCCCCGGCTGGACGCCCGCCGCCTCCGCGGCGGCGTTCACCGGGCCGACGCGGCCGTCGCCCGTCGGCGCCGGCGCGAGCACCGCCGGACGCACCGAGGCGGCCGGCCGCCGGCGCAGCGCGGCCTTCAGCTCGAACGACGGGATGGAGAGACAGGCGAGCAAGGGAACATATGTTCTACACGAACACGCGTTCGCCTGTCAACCCCGGAACCCGGCACCCGCCCGTAAGCAGGCACCTCGCCTAGGAGAAGGTCACGAGCGGCTGCCGCCACTGCCGCGCGCCGGCCACGCACGCGGCGTGGAGCGTGCCGCCGACACCGCGGAAGCGGCCGTTCTCGAGCACGTTGAACGTGCGCCCGAACCAGGAGGCGCAGCCTGCCGGCGAGGCCATGCGGCGGCAGACGCCGAAGAGCGCCCGCTCGCGCCGCGGCTGCCCCGCGTACGCCTGGTTCGCGACGCCGCGCAGGCACGCGAGGCCGTCCGCCCGGTCCATCCGCGTGCACATGCGCGCCTGGGCGACGGGCGTGTCGTTCACGGCCTTCTCGGCGCCGGCGACGCAGCCGACCCGCTGGCCGCCCGCGAGGCCGCGGCACGCCCGCAGCACGTCGGCGGCCGTCGAGAAGATCGGCGCCGGCAGCTTCTCGACCCAGTAGCGGTACCAGCACTGCACCGCGTACCGGCGGAAGTCCGCCTCCGCGCAGAGCTTCCGCGGCGAGCGCACGACCTGCAGCGGCACCGTCGCGTCGTCCGCGCCGCGCAGCGCGATCCAGTAGTCGTGGAACGCGCCCTGCTCGCAGTCCGGCGCCGCCGCCGGCCCGAGCTTCGCGCACGCGCGCACGGCGAGCCAGAGCGACTCGTGGTAGCCGCGCATCAGCGCGTGCCCGAGGCTGTGCACGCACGTGAACTGCCGCATCCGCGTCGGCAGCCGGTCGCACGTGCGCAGCGCGCTGCGCCCGCCGGTCTTGATGATCTGCGGCCCGAGCCCCATCACGAGCCCCATCCCGAATCCGGCCGAGCAGTTCGGGTCGTTCGAGCGCGGGACGACGTCCTGCAGCCGCTCGAGCGTCAGGTGGTGCTCGCGCGCCCACTCGCGCCCGACCACGTGCATGTACATGTGGCAGCTCGCGTAGAGGATCCCGCCCGCCGCCTTGGCACGGCGGTCGATCTTCGGCAGCTCCGTCGCCGGGTCGCCCGAGCGGTCGATGTCCTGGAGGAGCATCCGCTCGTAGCAGACGTCCTCCGCCTGCGCGAGCCCGATCTGCTCGCACTGCCACAGCCACGGACGCTCCCGCGCCGCCTGCCCGGGCCGCACGAAGGCGACGCAGGCGACCGCGAGCAGCGCCGGGACGAGGAGCGCCGTGCGCATCCTCCCGAGCGTACCCGTGCGATTCCCCCACGCGAGGGATTCGACAAGGGGCAACGATCTGGCATAGTTGTCAATGCCATCGGGTCTTCGTTCCGCGCCGCCCCGCGCCGCACGTACCGCCTACGTGAGGGCGGCCAGGAAGCTCGCCAAGCCGCGAAGCCCGACTCTGCGGGGCGTCTCCCCTCTCCCGGGAGGCGCCCTGCCCCTACAGCTGCACCTGCGCCGCCGCGCCGACGAGCCGCTCGAACCTCGGCACGACGTCGAGCGCGTTCTCGCGCGCGCACCACTCGATGTCGCCGTCCATGCCGTGGCGGCGGAGGTTCCAGCCGCTCCGGCTCGCCGACAGCGCCTCGTGCGCCGAGCCGAAGCTCTGCGCGAGCCGGATCGCCGCGACGGCGGAGTCGGTGCGGTCGCCGCCGAGCGCGGCAGCGATCCGGCCGGCGCAGTAGGCGTCGTCGAGCGCGAGCTCGCCGAGGACGCCGGCGCAGAGGACCGCGACGTCCTCCCCGCTCGCCCGCGCCGCCGCCGCGACCGCCTCGAGGTTCAGCAGCGAGCCGACGTACACCTGCTCGAACCGCGCCGCCGCGTCGACGAGCAGCCGCGTCCCGTTCGTCGTCGAGAGGACGAGCGTCGGCGCGGTCGCGCCCGCCGCGACCTCGCGCGGGGAGTTGCCGAGGTCGAAGCCGTCGATCGGCTCGAGCCTGCGCTCGCCCGCGAGCACCGCCGGCCCCTCGGCCCGCGCGAGCTCGCGCGCCTCGTCGATCTCCGCGCAGCAGAGCACGCGCTCGTACCCCGACGCGAGCGCCTGCGACATCGTCGAGGTCGCGCGCAGCACGTCGACGACGATCCCCACCGGTGCGGGCGTGCGCTCGCCGGGCGTGAAGGCGACGTGAACGAGCATGCCGTTACGCTAATCCAGCGTGCAGACCTGCTACCGCCACCCCGATCGCGAGACGGGACTGTCGTGCTCGGAGTGTGGACGCCCCATCTGCACGGAGTGCATGACGCCTGCCGCCGTCGGCATCCGCTGCCCCGACCACGCGGGCCGCGCGCGCACGATCAAGGCGCCGCGGATCGTCGCCCGCCCGACGGGAACGGCGACCGCCACGCAGGCGCTGATCGGGCTGAACGTGCTCGTCTACCTGATCACCGCCGCGCAGGGGCGCGGGATCGACTCCGTCTTCGCGAAGTTCGTCCTCTTCGGCCCCTGGGTCGGCCGGGGCGACTGGTGGCGGCTCGTCACCTCGATGTTCCTGCACTGGTCGCTGATCCACATCGCGATGAACATGCTCGCGCTCTGGTTCATCGGCGCGCCCGTCGAGCAGTACCTGGGCCGTGTCCGCTTCGTCCTGCTCTACTTCGTGTCCGGCCTCGCCGGCTCGGCGGGAGCGCTCCTCCAGGCGCCGCAGTCGCCGATCGCGGGCGCCTCCGGAGCGGTCTTCGGGATCCTCGGCGCGATGCTGATCCTCGAGTGGAACGTCACGGGGAGCTTCGCGGGCCAGGCGATGACGTGGATCGCGATCAACCTCGTGATCAGCTTCGCGATCCCCGGGATCTCCTGGGGCGGCCACGTCGGCGGCCTGATCGGCGGCATCCTCGTCATGCTCACCTTCGCCCGCTGGGGGCGCGGCCACGGCGCCTACGGGCGGCTCGGCGTGCCGGGCGCGATCGCCCTCGTGGTCGTGGCCGCGGCGAGCGTCGCGCTCGCGTACTGGAAGGTTCGCGGCTACGCGTAGCGAACCCGCGACGCCCGCGCGAGTTCCTCTGGCGAGGAACTCGCGCTGAACGGAGTCCGCGCCGCCGAGAGCGCGGTCTCGGCGGCGCTCCACGCAGTCAGGCTCGCTGCTCGTATCCAGGCCGACGGCGCCCCGGTCGGCGCGGCCTGCGGCCGGGCCGACAGCCGGAAGCTCCGGCGAGGTCTCGCTGCCCGTCGCCCTCGCCTCCGGCCGGCCGCCCACGCGACCGGACATTCGGGGGCGCGAGAGTCGAGTTTCCGAAGCGGCAGCCCCAGCGCGAGCTACGCAACGCGTAGCGAGCGCGCCCCTGGGAGCGTCGTCGCAGCCCCTGCCGACGACGCGCCGTTGGCCCGGCCCGAGCCGGCAAGCCTGACAGCACGAAGCGGGCCGGAGAGCCCGCTCTCCGGCCCGCGGAGTTCCGTCTCAAGGCGAGCGCGCCCGCGCGCGAGCCGGAGCGGAGCGGGCGAAGCGGGCAGAAGGTTCGCGGGTACGCGTAGCGAACCCGGGGCGAGGTGGTCCACGACCTCGTCCACCTCGGGATCTCGCCGGGCGAGAAGGCTGTCCGCACCGCGGCCGTCTACGCGGCGCTGCTGCTGCTCCTGCATCTCGCCGGCAAGCGCCAGCTCGCACAGCTGAACTCGTTCGACCTCGTCGTCCTGCTGCTGCTCTCGAACGTCGTGCAGAACGCGGTCATCGGCAACGACAACTCGCTGCTCGGCGGGCTGCTCGGCGCCGTGATCCTGATCGCGCTCAACTACGTGCTCGTGCGCGCGGCGTTCATGTCGCCGCGCTTCGGCAAGGCGCTGCAGGGCGGCTCGACGACGCTCTTCGACGCGGGCGAGCTCGACCGGCGGGCGATGCGGCGGGAGGCGATCACGCAGGAGGAGCTCGTAGCCGCGCTGCGCCGGCAGGGGCTCGAGCTCGACGACGTCGAGCGCGTCGACCTGGAGCCGGAGGGGACGTTCGACGCGACGCCCAAGCCGAAGCCGTCGCTCGACGACGTCATGCGCAAGCTCGAGGCGATCGAGGCCCGGCTCAGCGGTTGAGGTAGCGGCGGGCGCCGATGTAGTACGTCCAGCGCACGGGCACGATCCGCACCCGGTGCGCCGAGTCGGGCGCCTCGAGCTCCATCCCGTTGCCGAGGTAGATCGAGACGTGGTCGGCGTAGCCGCCGCTGCCGAAGAAGAGCAGGTCGCCCGGCTCGAGCGCGCTGCGCGCGACCGGCGTGCCGTGGTGCAGCTGCGGGTCGGCGTCGCGCGGGATCGTCAGCCCGTGCGCGCGGTAGAGGTCCCAGATCAGCCCGGAACAGTCGAAGCCCCACGAGGAGAGGCCGCCCCAGAGGTAGTGGACGCCGAGGAAACGCTTGCCCTGGGCGATGATCGAGGCGTTCGTGGGCGGCAGCGGCGCGGCGGCGCCGCTGATCGTGCCGACGCCGTCGGGCGTCCGCACCCGCCGGCCCGCCAGGACGGGCAGCCGGGTGCCGTAGCTGAGCCGGATCGTCCTGCCGCCGACCCGCACCGCCCCCGTGCGCGCCCGCACGACGACGGCCGGTCCGGAGTCGTCGTACGCCGGCGCGAGCTGGCGCACCGGCAGCCAGCCGGGATAGCCCTTCGGGTTCTGCGGGTCGGGCTCGTCGCGCACCGCGACCTGCGCCCAGCCGCCGCGCACGGCGAGCACGGTGACGATCTGGCCGTACAGCGCCTGCGTCTGCACGTGCGAGTCGAGCCAGACGCGGTCGGCGGTCGTCGCGAGGTTGCGGCTCCACGCGGCCGGGTCGACGGGGTTGCCGAGCGACGGCCGGTCGATCGCGCGGTAGACGTTCGGCGCCTTCCAGAGCGTCGCGACGCTGACGTCGATCGACGCGCGCTGTCCGACGGCCGCCACAGGCGGCCGGTTTCCCGGCCGGGCGCCGGCGGCTCGGCCGCCGTCGCTTCCAGCCGCGACCGGGTGGAAGGGCGTCAGCGCGAGCGCGCTAAGAGCGAAGAAACTCCTCACGGTCGACCATTCTGCCGCCGGTCAGCCAGGACCAGGAGCCCAGCCTGCGCACCTGCACGTGGGCCGCGTCCGGGTCGTCCTGCGCGTGCTCCCGGCGGTACTCGGAGAGCCAGGTGCGCAGGTCCGACTCGTCCTTCGCCTTCCAGCGCGACCGCCCGTCGACGAGCAGCTCGTACCTAGCCACCCGCCGCCGCGTACTGCGCGCGGCTTCCCTCCTTGAGCGCCGCCTGCGCCGCGGCGAGCCGCGCCAGCGGGACGCGGAACGGCGAGCAGGAGACGTAGTCGAGCCCGAGGGTGTGGCAGAACTCGACCGAGCGCGGCTCGCCGCCGTGCTCGCCGCAGATCCCGAGCTTGATCCCCTGCTTCGTCGCGCGGCCGCGCTCGACGCCGATCCGCATCAGGTCGCCGACGCCGCCCTGGTCGATCGTCTCGAACGGGTTGCGCTCGAGCACGCCGTCCTCGAGGTAGAAGGTGAGGAACTTCCCCTCCGCGTCGTCGCGCGACATGCCGAGCGTGGTCTGCGTCAGGTCGTTCGTGCCGAAGGAGAAGAAGTCGGCCACCTCGGCGATCTCGTCCGCGCGCAGCGCTGCGCGCGGCAGCTCGATCATCGTCCCGCACAGGTACTCGAGGCCCGGCGCCTCCTCCTCCATCACCCGCTCGGTCAGCTCGCGCAGCCGGCGCAGCTCCTCCCGGAAGCCGACGAGCGGGTGCATGATCTCGACGCAGGGCGCGTCGCCGCTGCGCTCCTGCACCGCCTTCGCGGCGCGCGCGATCGCGCGCACCTGCATCTCGTAGACCTCCGGCCACTGGATGCCGAGACGGCAGCCGCGCGTGCCGAGCATCGGGTTCGCCTCCGACAGCGCCTTGATCCTCTGCCGCATCCGCTCGTCGGTCGCCTCCTCGAGCGGCGGCAGGAACTCGTGCAGCGGCGGGTCGAGCAGCCGGATCGTCACCGGCAGCCCCGTCATCGCCTCGAAGATCCCCTCGAAGTCGGACTGCTGGAACGGCAGCAGCCGGTCGAGCGCGGCGCGGCGGCCGTCCTCGTCCGAGGCGAGGATCATCTCCTGCACGACGGGCAGCCGGTCCTCGCCGAAGAACATGTGCTCGGTGCGGCAGAGCCCGATCCCCTCGGCGCCGAACTCGCGCGCCTTCGCGGCGTCCTCCGGGTTGTCGGCGTTCGTGCGCACCTTCAGGCGGCGCACCTCGTCCGCCCACCCGAGCACGGTCTCGAAGTCGTCGTTGATCTGCGGCGGGACGAGCGGCACCTCGCCGACGATCACGCGGCCGGTGCCGCCGTCGATCGTGATCACGTCGCCCTCGTGCAGCTCCCGGCCGCCGATGCGCACCGTGCGCGAGTCGCGGTCGAGCTCGAGCCCCTCGCAGCCGGCGACGCACGGCTTGCCCATCCCGCGCGCGACGACGGCGGCGTGCGACGTCATCCCGCCGTGCGCGGTGAGCACGCCCTTCGCCTGGATCATCCCGTGGATGTCGTCGGGCGTCGTCTCCCAGCCGACGAGGATCACCGACTCGCCCGCCTTGCCGCGCTCCTCCGCCGTGTCGGCGTCGAGGACGATCTTCCCGCACGCGGCGCCGGGCGAGGCGTTCAGCCCGCGCGCCGCGACGTCGAACTGCGCGTGCGGGTCGAGCATCGGGTGCAGCAGCTGGTCGAGCGACGTCGGGTCGATCCGCACGACCGCCTCCTCGCGTGAGATCAGGCCCTCCCCCGCCATGTCGACGGCCGCCTTGATCGCCGCCGCGGCGGTGCGCTTCGCCGAGCGCGTCTGCAGGAGGTAGAGCGTCCCCTCCTCGATCGTGAACTCGATGTCCTGCATGTCGCGGTAGTGCTGCTCGAGCCGGTGCATCGTGTCGAGCAGCTGCGCGAACGCCTCCGGCAGCCGCTCGCGCATCTCCTCGACCGGCTGCGGCGTGCGCACGCCGGCGACGACGTCCTCGCCCTGCGCGTTGACGAGGTACTCGCCGTACAGCCCCTGCTCGCCCGTGGAGGGGTCGCGCGTGAAGCAGACGCCGGTCGCGCTCGTGTCGCCCTTGTTGCCGAACACCATCTGCACGACGTTGACCGCCGTGCCGATCTCGTCGGGGATGTCGTACGTGCGCCGGTAGACCTGCGCGCGCGGCGAGTTCCACGACTCGAACACGGCGACGATCGCACGCCGCAGCTGCTCGCGCGCGTCCTGCGGGAAGTCGGTACCCGTCTCCGACGCGTACACCTCGCGGGCGCGCGCGACGTCGTCGTCGACGCTGAAGCGCTCGTGCGGCACGCCGTCGACCGTCTCGCCGTACATCTGGATCAGCCGGCGGTAGCAGTCCTGCGCGAACTCCTCGTTGCCGGTGCTGTGCGCGAGCCCCTGCACGGCCTCGTCGTTGAGGCCGACGTTGAGGATCGTGTCCATCATCCCCGGCATCGAGATCGCCGCGCCGGAGCGGACGGAGACGAGCAGCGGGTCGTCGTGGTCGCCGAAGCGCTTCCCCGTCTTCTCCTCCAGCCGCCTGATGTGCTCGTCGACCTCGGCCTCGAGCCCGTCGGGGATGCCGCCCTCGCGCAGGTACGCGCGGCAGGCGTCGGTGGTGATCGTGAAGCCGGCGGGAACGGGCACGCCGAGCTGGGTCATCTCTGCGAGGCCGATGCCCTTGCCGCCCAGCAGCTCCCGGCCGCCGTCGGAGGGCTCGTCGAAGTCGTATACAAACCGTGTCATGGCCGCTGATACTGTCACACAGCCGCAGATCGTCGGCATCGGCGGATACCCGGATCGGCGCCTGTTCGAGTACGTCCTCTCGCTCGCGCGGGGACGGCGCGTGCTCGTCGATCGCACCGCCTCGCCCCAGCTCGCCTCCGGCCTCGACCTTCCCGGCGAGCTGACGGAGATCACCTTCTATCCCTGGCCTCCGGAAAGCCTGAGGGAGCTCGCCCTCGCGCACGACGTGATCCTCGTCTGCGGCGGCAACACGGCGAACATGCTCGCGGTCTGGCGGGTGCACGGCTTCGACGCGATCCTGCGCGAGGCGTGGGAGGCCGGCGTCGTGCTGACCGGCTGGAGTGCCGGGATGATCTGCTGGTTCGAGGCGGGCGTCACCGACTCGTTCGGCCCGGCGCTGGAGGGGATGCGCGACGGGCTCGGCTTCCTGCGCGGGAGCGCCTGCCCGCACTACGACGGCGAGGAGCGGCGCCGCCCGGTGTACACGCGGCTCGTCCGCGAGGGCTTCCCCGCCGGGATCGCGCTCGACGACGGCGTCGGCGCGCACTACGTCGGCGCCGACCTCCGCGCCGTCGTGACGTCGCGGCCCGACGCGGGCGGCTACCGCGTCGACGCCGAGGGGGAGCGGCCCCTCGACGTCGTGCGGCTCGAAGCCTGACTCAGACCGGGAGCTTGCAGGTCGAGCGGAAGTACGTCCGGAGAGCGGTGATCTGCGGCGTGATCCGCTCCGCTCCCGTCGCGAGCGAGTGGTAGTACGGAAGCATCCGCGAGGTCTGCCAGCCCGCCTTCTTCAGGTCGCCGACGAGGACGTTGATCCAGCCGAGGACCGGCGTCAGGTCCGCCTTGATCCCGCCCGAGGCGGCGCTGCGGAGCGCGGGCTCGGCGGCGACGACCTTCGTGTAGACGATCCGCAGCTTCGTCGGCGTGACGCGGTTCGACGCGAAGGAGGTCGAGTGGACGATGTCGGCGGCGACGCCGCGGGCGACGCTGCAGAGGCTGCCGCCGGACGGCGCGGCGGCCGCACGCGTCGGCGCGGCGGCCGCGGCCGCCGCCGCGGCGCAGACGGCGGCGAGGCCGAGGGAGGCGGTGCGCATGGCGTTCATGTCCACCGGACGCCGCGCGGCCGGCGGATCTTCCGCGACTATCCGGCGCGCTCGCGCCGGCGCTGGACGGTGATGCTGCGGATCTCCCAGCCCTCGCGCCGCCACTCCTCCGCCGCCCGGACGAGCCCGTCGACGTCGGCGAAGGTGTCGACGGCGTGCTCGTGGCGGTCGACCGGGCCGGCGAGGGTCCGCAGCACCTCGGTCCGGACGGCGTCGGCGTCGGCGTCGAGCGTCGCGAGGACCCGCAGGGCCGCCCCCTCGTCGAGCGCGACGAGCCCGAGCAGGATGTGCTCCGTGCCGATGTAGTTGTGCCGGAGCGAGAGCGCCTCGCGCAGGGCGCGCTCGAGCGACTCCTTCGCGCGCGGGGTGAACGGGATCTGCCCCGTCGCCGACTCGTCGCCGACGCCGACGATCCGCTGCACCTCCTCCCTGACGGCGGCGAGCGTGATCCCGAGCGCGTCGAGCGCCCGCGCCGCGAGCCCCTCCTGCTCGCGCACGAGCCCCAGCAGCAGATGCTCGGTGCCGATGTAGTTGTGCCCGAGCGCGCGCGCCTCGTCCTGGGCGAGGACGACGGCCTGCCGGGCCCGCTCGGTGAAGCGCTCGAACGTGTCAGTGCCTCCTGCGTGCACGGTACTCCGCCGTCCAGGCAACCGCACGCAGGCCCATCCAGATCGGGGTGAGCAGGACGTAGAAGATGACGTCGGCGATCAGCAGCAGCGTCCACCAGAGCACCCAGTAGCGCAGCGGCACGTGGCCCTTCTCGTTCTTCCTCACGCGACGCTCTTGCGCTCTTCGACGACGCGCAGGATCCGGTAGGCGGTCTCCTCGATCGAGAGCTCGCTGATGTCGATCACCGGGCAGCCGAGCCGGCGGTGGACGCGCTCCGCCTGCTCGAGCTCCTCGTAGATCTCGAGCAGCTCCGCGTACTGGCGGTTGCGCGACGCGCCCATCGTGCGGACGCGCGCGCGCCGGATGTCCTGCAGCCGGTTCGGGTCGATCGTCAGGCCGACGACCTTGCGCGGGTCGATCTCGAACAGCTCCTTCGGCGGCTCGATCCCCTTGACGATCGGCACGTTCGCCGACTTGTGGCCGAGGTAGCCGAGGTAGATCGAGAGCGGCGTCTTCGACGTGCGCGAGACGCCGACGAGCACGACGTCGGCGACCTCGAGCCCCCGGCCGACGCCGTCGTCGAAGCGGACGGCGAACTCGATCGCCTCCATCCGCTTGAAGTAGGCTGAGTTGAGCGGCGGCCGCGAGCCCGGGCGGCGCGCCGCGACCTGGCCCGACACGCGCGCGACCGCGTCGATCGGATGCCCGAGCAGGTCGCAGTAGTGCAGCTTCGCGCGGCGGCAGAGCGTGCGCATCGCGTCGCGCAGCTCCGGCTCGACGAGCGTGTAGACGACGACCGCCGGCCGGCCGCGCATCCGGTTGACGGCGACGTGGAGGTCCTCCTCCGACTCGACGCGCGGATGCCGGATCTCGACGAACTCCTGGTCGGGGAACTGCGCCTCGAGCGCCTGGACGAGCCGCGCCGCCGTCTCGCCGGTGGCGTCGGAGACGACGTGCAGCTCGACCGGCGGCTTCGTCACCTCGCGGACGCTAGCGGGTGGACGCGCGCCGACGTGAGCCGCACGAGGTCGTTCGGGTCGAGCTCGAGCTGCAGCCCGCGCCGCCCGCCGTTGACGAGGATCGTCTCGTGCTCGAGCGCCGACGCGTCGACGTGCGTCGGCAGTTGCCTGCGCTGCCCGAGCGGGCTCGTCCCGCCGGTGACGTACCCGGTCGTCCGGCTCGCCTGCTGCGTGTCCGCCAGCCGCACCCGCTTGCCGAGCGCCTTCGGATCGAGCTGCTCCGAGACCGGCAGGCAGGCCACGTGCAGCTCGCCGTCGACGGAGACGACGAGCGTCTTGAAGACGCGCTCCGCCGGCCAGCCGAGCTTCTCGACCGCCTCGTCGCCGAACGAGCGGACGGCCGGATCGTGCCGGTACTCGTGCAGCGCGTACCGGACGCCCGCGCGCTCGACGGCTTGGATCGCAGGCGTCGCGGCACGGCCGATACGGTACGGCTCTCGTGTCCGAGGTGACCATGGACAAGGTCGTTTCGCTCTGCCGCCGGCGCGGGTTCGTCTTCCCGAGCTCGGAGATCTACGGCGGGCTCAGCTCGACCTACGACTACGGCCACTACGGCGTCCTGATGAAGAACGAGATCCGGTCGGCGTGGCTGCGCGCGATGGTGCAGGAGCGGGACGACATCGTCGCGCTCGACAGCGCCGTCATCCTCAACCCGCGCATCTGGGAGGCCTCCGGCCACGTCGCCGGCTTCACCGACCCACTCGTCGACTGCCGCACGTGCAAGCTCCGCTTCCGCGCCGACAAGCTCGAGGACGCGCACTGCGGCCGCAAGCCGTCGAAGAAGCCCGGCGAGACGCCCGACTGCGACCTGACCGAGCCTCGCCAGTTCAACCTCATGTTCCAGACCCAGGTCGGCGCGCTCGAGGGCGGCTCCTCGACGGCGTTCCTGCGGCCGGAGACGGCGCAGGGGATCTTCGTCAACTTCAAGAACGTGCTGCAGCTGGCGCGGCGCAAGCCGCCGTTCGGGATCGCGCAGACCGGCAAGTCGTTCCGCAACGAGATCACGCCGGGCAACTTCCTCTTCCGCGTCCGCGAGTTCGAGCAGATGGAGATGGAGTTCTTCGTCCCGCCCGACGACGCCGAGCGCTGGTACGCGTACTGGGTCGAGCAGCGCCTGAACTGGCACCTCGGGCTGGGGCTGCGCCGCGAGAACGTGCGCGTCCGGGAGCACACGCCGGAGGAGCGCTCGCACTACTCGAGCGGCACGAGCGACATCGAGTACCTGTACCCGATCGGCTGGGGCGAGCTCGAGGGCGTCGCCAACCGCGGCAACTTCGACCTGACGCAGCACACGACCCACTCCGGCACGAAGCTCGAGTACGTCGGGCCGGACGGCGAGCGCTACACCCCGTTTGTGATCGAGCCGGCGGTCTCGATCGAGCGCATCTTCGTCGCGCTGATCTGCGACGGCTACCACGAGGAGGTCGTCGGCGACCGCGACCGGACCGTCCTGCGCCTCTCGCCGCGCGTCGCGCCGGTGAAGGCCGCCGTCCTGCCGCTGATCCCGCGGAACGAGGAGATCGCGGGACGGGCGCGAACGCTGTTCGAGGAGTTGCGCCGCCGCTTCTCCGTGGAGCACGATGACTCCGGCCAGATCGGCCGCCGCTACCGCCGTCAGGACGAGATCGGGACACCGTGGGCATTCACCGTCGACGAGCAGACGCTGGAGGACGAGACCGTCACCGTGCGGGACCGAGACACGCTGGCGCAGGAACGCGTGCCGCTCTCCGGCGTGGCGTCCTGGCTTGCGGATGCGCTGGAGCGGCCCTGGTCGCCGCCGGCTGCGGCCTGACGAACAGCTCGGCGAAGGTCACCACCGTCACCGTCGCGAAGACGGTCACGCACCTCGTCACGACCACCGCCCCCGCTCCCACGCCCGCCGCGTCGAACGCGTGCACCGGCTCCGACCTGAGCGGGACGTTCGGCGTCCTGCAGGGCAGCGCGGGCGCCGGGAACATCGTCTACACGCTGCGCGTCACGAACGCGTCGCAGTCGCCGTGCACGGTCAGCGGCCTGCCGCAGCTGCAGTTGCTCGGTTCCGGCGGCGGCAGCCTGCCGACGAAGGTGACCGCCGACAAGCCGGGCGACACCGGCTCGACCGTGGCGCTGCAGCCCGGCGCCTCGGCGACCGCGCAGGCGCGCTTCTCGCCCGACGTCCAGGGTGTCGGCGAAGGGAACCCGTGCGAGCCGAAGGCGTCGACTCTGCGCGTGACCGCGCCCGGCGGCGGGACGATCGACGTGAAGATCGACCCGCCGACGAGCGTGTGCAGTCACGGCGCCATGCAGCTGACGCCGTACTCGACCGCGGACTAGACCGCCACCGGCACGAGCAGCCGCTCGGCCAGCTCGACGAGCCGCGTCGAGTAGCCCCACTCGTTGTCGTACCAGGCGATCACCTTCACCTGCGTCCCGTCGAGGACGACGGTGAGCGGAGCGTCGAGGATCGACGAGTACGGCGACTTGACGATGTCCGACGAGACGAGCGGGCCCTCGCTGTAGCGGAGCACGCCGTCGAGCCGGCCGTCCGCCGCTGCGCGGAAGGCGCCGTTCACCTCCTCGACCGTCGTCGGCCGCGCCGCCTCGACCGTCAGGTCGACGATCGAGCCGGTCGGGATCGGCGCCCGCACCGCGAAGCCGTGCAGCTTGCCGGCGAGCTCCGGGATGACGAGGCCGATCGCCTTCGCGGCGCCGGTCGTCGTCGGGACGAGGTTCCACGCCGCCGCGCGCGCCCGCCGCAGGTCCTTGTGCGGCGCGTCGACGAGCCGCTGGTCGCCGGTGTACGCGTGGATCGTCGTCATCAGGCCGTGCCGGATGCCGACCGTCTCGTGCAGGACCTTCGCCACCGGGGCGAGGCAGTTCGTCGTGCACGAGGCGTTCGAGACGACGTCGTGCCGCTGCGGGTCGTACACGTCCTCGTTGACGCCGAGGACGATCGTCGCGTCGGCGTCGGGCGAGGGCGCCGAGACGAGCACCTTGCGCGCGCCCGCCTCGAGGTGCTTCGCCGCCTCCTCGCGCCGCTTGAACTTGCCGGTGCACTCGAGCACCACGTCGACGCCGAGCTCCCGCCACGGCAGCCGCGCCGGATCGGCCTCGGCGAAGACGCGGAGCTCCGCGTCGCCGACCCGCAGCCGGTCGTCCTCGGCGGTGACGCCGCCCGGGAAGGCGCCGTAGACGGTGTCGTGCTCGAGCAGCTGGGCGAGCGTCGCCGCCGGCGCCACGTCGTTGACCGCGACGAGCTCGAGCGCCGAGCCGGACTCGAAGGCGGAACGGAGAGCGGCCCGGCCGACGCGGCCGAGCCCGTTGATCGCAACCCGTGTCATCTCTGTGACTCCTTTCGCGCGCGTCCCTACGGATGGATGCGCAACTCCGACGTGCCGACGCGCAGGACGAGCTCCCCGCAGGGCGGCTCGTGCTCGCGCAGCCAGCGTCTCGCCGCCTCGACGACCGCGTCGAGGTGGTCCTCCTCGTCGTCCAGCTCGACCTTCCACACGCCGTGCCGGCCGACGGCGAGCGGGCGGAGCGTCCGCAGCTCGTCCTCGAGCTGGAAGGCGCTCGACCGGTCGGGCATCTCGATCTCCAGGTGAGTGCTCACGGCTCGAGCATCGCCCGCCCGCGGCGCGGGCACGTCGGGGGAAACCCCGACCGGGGATCAGCCCCGGCCCCGATTCTGGGCGGGCACGCGAGACGGATGCTTGGGCCATGGCCGCAACCGCGCTCCCCGACGAGCTCCGCCCGCCGCTCGGGATCGGCGAGGCGCTCGTCGAGGCCGACCGGTGCCTGGCCTGCGGCGAGGCGCACGCTCCCGCGCCGTGCCTCGTCGCCTGCCCCGCCGGCGTCGACGTCCCCGCGTTCGTCGAGGCGCTTGCGGGCGGCGACGCCGACGGGGCCGCCCGCACGATCCTCGCCGCGAACATCCTCGGCGCGAGCTGCGCGCGCGTCTGCCCCGCCGAGGTGCTCTGCCAGGGCGCGTGCGTGCTCGCCGAGCCGATCGAGATCGCCCGGCTGCAGCGCCATGCGCTCGACCGCGCGCCCGCCGCGCCGGCGCGGCTGCGGCCGCAGGCGGAGCCGAGCGGCTTCCGCGTCGCCGTCGTCGGCGCCGGCCCCGCCGGGATGGCGTGCGCGGGCGAGCTCGCGCTGCTCGGTCACGCGGTGACGCTCTACGACGAGCGGCCGGAGCCCGGCGGCCTCGTCCGCTACGCGATCGCGCCGTACCGGATCGAGCGGGAGCCGCTGCCGGTCGAGCTCGAGCTGCTGCGCGGCCTCGGCGTCGAGCTCCGGCTCGCGCATCGCGTCGACGAGCCCGAGCTGCGCGCGCTGGTCGACGGAGCAGACGCCCTCTTCCTCGGGATCGGCGCCGGCCGCGACACCGACGTGCGGTATCGCGGCGACGAGCTCGCCGGCGTCTGGACGTCCCTCGACTTCATCGAGGCGCTGAAGACCGGCGTGCCGCCGCAGGTCGGCCGCCGCGTCGCAGTCGTCGGCGGCGGCAACACCGCGATCGACGTCGCGCGCGAGGCGCTCCGCCTCGGCGCCGACGACGTCACGCTCGTCTACCGGCGCAGCCGCCGCGAGCTGCCCGCATACCCGCACGAGGTGGAGGACGCGGAGGCGGAAGGCGTCCACTTCCAGTGGCTCGCGGCGCCGACGCGGATCCTCGGCGACGCGCACGTCACCGGGCTCGAGTGCGTGCTGATGGCGCTCGGCGAGCCGGACGAGTCGGGCCGCCGCCGCCCGGCGCCGATCGAGCACAGCGAGTTCGTGCTCGCGGCCGACACGGTCGTCAAGGCGATCGGCCAGCGGGGCCACGAGCACGTCGCCGGGCTGCGGCTCGCGCACGGCTCGCTCGTCGTCGACGGCGAGGGCCGCACGAGCGATCCGAAGGTGTTCGCGGGCGGCGACGCGGTCAACGGCGGCGCGAGCGCGGTCGAGGCCGTCCGCGCCGGGCGCGACGCCGCGCGCGCGATCGACGGGTGGCTGCGGCGATGACCGACCTCGTCGAGATCCGCTGGCACGCGCGCGCCGGGCAGGGCGCGAAGACCGCCGCCCACCTGCTCGCGATGGCGTTCCTGCGCGACGGCTCGTACGCGCAGGCCTTCCCCGAGTACGGGCCGGAGCGCCGCGGCGCGCCGCTGCGCGCCTTCACCCGCGCGTCGTCGCTGCCGATCCGCCGCCACGACGCGGTGACGACGCCGAACCTCGTCTGCGTGCTCGAGCCGTCGCTCCTGGACGAGGTGGACGTCGCCGAGGGCCTCGCCGACGACGGCCGCGTGCTCGTCGCCGACGAGACGTTCCCGGCCCGCGACGTCAACCTCGCGATGCTCGGCGCCGCCGCCCGCGCCCTCGGCGCGCCCCCGCTCGGGGAGCTCGAGGCCGCCGCGGTCGAGCTGCTCGGCCGCAAGGTCGGCCCGGCCGCGATCCACGCCGCGCTCGAGGAGGGATTCGCGTGGGCGAGCTGAGCTGGGTCGTCTTCCCGGGGACGGCGCCGGTGCCGCGCACCGGCGGCTGGCGCACCGGCGTCAGGCCGGACGTCGACGTCTCCCGGTGCATCGACTGCCTCCTCTGCTGGCTGCACTGCCCCGACTCGGCGGTCGTGCTCGACGGCACGGCGTTCGCCGGCTTCGACTACGACGTCTGCAAGGGCTGCGAGATCTGCTCCGAGGTCTGCCCGACGGACGCGATCGAGATGGTGGCGGAATGACCGCGCAGCTCCTCACCGGCGGCGAGGCGGTCGCGCACGCGATGCGCCAGATCGACCCGGACGTCGTGCCGGCGTACCCGATCACGCCGCAGACGCCGATCATCCAGGGCTTCGCGAAGTTCGTCGCCGACGGCCGCGCCCACGGCGAGCTGATCGACGTCGAGTCGGAGCACTCGGCGATGAGCGCCGCGATCGGCGCGGCGCTCGCGGGCGCGCGGACGATGACGGCGACCTCGTCGCAGGGGCTGGCGCTGATGGCGGAGGTCGTCTACCTCGCCGCCTCGATGCGCGCGCCGATCGTGCTCGCGCTCGGCAACCGCGCGCTCTCCGGGCCGATCAACATCCACTGCGACCACTCCGACGCGATGCTCGTCCGCGACTCCGGCTGCGTGCAGCTCTTCGCCGAGAACGCGCAGCAGGCGTACGACCTGATGGTGATCGCGCCCCGCGTGGCCGAGCACCCGGACGTCCTCCTGCCGGTGCTCGTCTGCCTCGACGGCTTCACGATCACGCACGCGGCCGAGGCGGTCGAGCTGCTGCCGGACTCCACCGTCCGCCGCTTCGTCGGCGAGTACGAGCTGCCGCACCGCGTGCTCGACGTCGACCGTCCCGCGACGCAGGGCGTGTTCGCGATGCCCGACGTCTACTTCGAGTTCCGCGTGCAGCAGGCGAGGGCGCTCGAGCGGGCGCTCGACGTCTTCGCGCACGTCGCCGCCGAGTACGCCGAGGTCTCCGGCCGGCGCCACGGCCCCGTCGAGCGCTACCGCACCGACGACGCCGAGCGCGTGCTCGTCGCGATGGGCTCCACGGCCGGGACGATCAAGGACGCCGTCGACGAGCTGCGGGCCGAGGGCGAGCCGGTCGGGCTGCTCGAGGTGACGAGCTTCCGCCCCTTCCCCCACGCCGCCGTCGCGCGGGCGCTGCACGGAGCGCGCGAGGTGGTCGTGCTCGACCGCGCCGACTCCCCCGGCGGCACGCCGCCGCTGCGCGCGGAGGTCGCGGCCGCGCTCCGCGGCAGCCCGGTCCGGCTCTCCGGCTCGGTCTACGGGCTCGGCGGGCGCGACTTCCACCCGGAGGACGCGTGCGCGCTGCTCAGCGGCGAGGCGCCGGCGTACTTCGGCCTGAGGGAGGCGGCATGGCTCGCGTGAAGACCCTCGTCCGCAACCAGCGCGGCGTGCCGCCGCTGCGGGGCGGGCACGCGCTCTGCCAGGGCTGCGGCATCCCGATGGTCGTGCGCGTCGTGCTCGGCACGATCGCCCGGCCGACGGTGGTCGTGAACGCGACCGGCTGCCTCGAGGTGGCGACGACGCGCTACCCGACGACGGCGTGGAACGTCCCCTGGCTGCACGTGGCCTTCGAGAACGCCGCCGCGGTCGCGAGCGGGATCGAGGCGGCGCAGCGTGCGCTGCGGCGGCGGCACGGCCTGCCGGACGGCGAGGAGGTCGCGGTCGTCGTCTTCGCCGGCGACGGCGGCACCTACGACATCGGCATGCAGGCGCTCTCGGGCGCGCTCGAGCGCGGCCACCGCTTCCTCTTCGTCTGCTACGACAACGAGGCGTACATGAACACCGGCGTCCAGCGCTCCGGCGCGACGCCGTACGGCGCGTCGACGACGACGAGCCCCGCCGGGCTCGACGGCTGGGGCAAGGCGCAGCGCCGCAAGGACATGACCGCGATCGCGGTCGCGCACCACGTCCCCTACGTCGCGCAGGCGTGCGCGTCGCACTGGGACGACCTGAGCCGCAAGGTCGAGCGCGCCGTCGCGGTCGACGGCCCCGCGTTCCTGAACGTCCTCACCGACTGCCCCGTCGGCTGGGGCCACGAGCCTCGCCTCTCGCCGCGCCTGCTCGACGCGGCGGTCGAGAGCCGGTTCTGGCCGCTGTACGAGGTGGTCGACGGCGAGTACCGGCTCACGTACGAGCCGCGACGACCCTGCGACGTCGAGGAGTGGCTGCGTCCGCAGAAGCGGTTCGCGCACCTGACGCCGGCGCTGGTCGACGAGATTCGGCGTCAGGTCGACGCCGAGTGGAGCACGCTGAGGGAAAGGAGGTCCCCATGAAGGCGTTGGTATACGGCGGCCCGGGCGTCCGCAGGTGGAAAGACGTGCCGGACCCGCGGATCGCGGAGCCGACGGACGCGATCGTCCGCATCGACACGACGACGATCTGCGGCACCGACCTGCACATCCTCAAGGGCGACGTGCCGGAGGTGAAGCAGGGCACGATCCTCGGACACGAGGCGGTCGGGACGGTCGTCGAGGTCGGCGACGCGGTGACGACGCTCACGGTCGGCGACCGCGTGCTCGTCTCCTGCATCACCGCCTGCGGCCGGTGCCGGTACTGCCGCGAGGGCCAGTACGGGCAGTGCGTCGGCGGCGGCGGCTGGATCTTCGGCCATCTGATCGACGGGCTGCAGGCGGAGTACGCGCGCGTGCCGTTCGCGGACACCTCCGTCTACAAGCTGCCGGAAGGGCTGTCCGACGAGGACGTGCTGTTCCTCGCCGACATCCTGCCGACGGCCTACGAGGTGGGTGTCCTGAACGGGAAGCTCGAGCCGGGCGACACGCTCGTCGTGGTCGGCGCCGGGCCGATCGGGCTCGCGACGATCATGACGGCGAAGCTGTTCACGCCGGCGACGATCGTCGCCGTCGACCTCGCCCCCGCGCGGCTCGACAAGGCGCGCGAGTTCGGCGCGGACGTGACGATCGACAACTCCCGCGAGGACGCGGTCGCACGCGTCCTGGAGCTGACGGGCGGCCTGGGCGCCGACCTCGCCGTCGAGGCGGTCGGCGTTCCGGACACGTTCGAGCTCTGCACGCAGCTCGTCCGCCCCGGCGGGCGGGTGGCGAACGTCGGCGTCCACGGGCACTCCGCGACGCTGCACCTCGAGACGCTGTGGATCCGCAACGTCACGATCACGACGGGGCTCGTGGACACGTTCACGACGCCGAAGCTGCTGAGGCTGATCGAGCAGCAGCGGCTCGACCCGCGGCCGTTCGCGACGCACCACTTCGCGCTCTCGGACATCGAGACCGCGTACGACGTGTTCGCGGACGCGGCGACGACCCAGGCGCTGAAGGTCGTGCTCGAGGCGCATCCGGTGGAGCTGGAGCCGGGCGCCCGCACCGAGCCGGCGCTCGCGTCCGCCTGAGCCGATGCGGCCGGGCCGCGCGTCCGAGGACGGCGCGCGGCTCGGCCCTGCCCTCGATCTGCCCCACGCGGCGGCGCTGCCCGTCGCGGCCGTGCTGCGAGGGCTCGGCTCGCGCGCGGACGGGCTCGCCGCCGACGAGGCGCGGCGCAGGCTCGCGGTCGTCGGGCCGAACGCCCTCCGCAGCCACGGCGCGCGGCCGTTCGGCGTGCTCGTCCGCCAGCTCCGCAACCCGCTGCTCGTCCTGCTCCTCGCCGCCGCGGTCACCTCGGCGTTCGTCGGCGAGCGCACGGACGCGCTGATCATCCTCGCGATCGCCGGGCTCAGCGTCGGCCTCGGCTTCTTCAACGAGTACCGCTCGGAGCGGGCCGTCGAGGCGCTGCACTCGCAGCTGCGCCACCGGGCGGTCGCGCTCCGCGACGGCGCCGCGGTCGCCGTCGACGTGACGGAGCTCGTGCCGGGCGACGTCGTCCGGCTCGGCGTCGGGGACGTCGTGCCCGCCGACCTGCGCCTGCTCGCCGCCGACGCGCTCGAGTGCGACGAGGCGGTGCTGACGGGCGAGTCGCTGCCGGCGGAGAAGCAGGCGGCGGCGGTCGAGCGGCCGGAGTCGCCGCTCGACCTGCCGAGCTGCGCGTTCATGGGCACGGTCGTCCGGGCCGGCGGGGGGACCGGCGTCGTCGTCGGGACGGGCGCGCACACCGCCTTCGGCGCGATCGCCCTGCGGATCGGCGACCGCCAGCCGCAGACGGCGTTCCAGCTCGGCCTGCGCGACTTCTCGCTCCTGCTCGTGCGCGTGACGGCGGTGCTCGCATTGACGATCCTCGTCGTCAACGTCGCGGTCGGCCGCTCGTTCCTCGCCGCCGTCCTCTTCGCGCTCGCGATCGCCGTCGGGCTGACGCCGCAGCTCCTGCCGGCGATCGTCACCGTCAGCCTGTCGACCGGCGCCAAGCGGCTCGCCGAGCAGTCGGTGATCGTGAAGCGGCTGGTGGCGATCGAGGACCTCGGCAACATCGAGGTCTTCTTCACGGACAAGACCGGGACGCTGACCGAGGGCCGGATCTCCTTCGCCGCGGCCGTAGGCACGGACGGACGTGAGGACCGGGAGCTGCTGCGGCTCGGGCTGCTCTGCAACGACGCCGTCCGCGAGAACGGCCGCGTCGTCGGCGGCAACCCTCTCGACGCCGCGCTCTGGGAGGCAGCGGGCGACGTCTCGCTCGACGGCCGGTCGCGCCTCGCCGCGCGGCCCTTCGACTACGAGCGCCGGCTCGCCTCGGCGCTCGTCGTGGGGCCCGACGGGGAGCGGCAGGTGGTGGTGAAGGGCGCGCCGGAGGTCGTGCTCGACCGGTGCACCGCCGTCCCGGCCGGCGCCCGCCGGGCGCTCGACGCGCAGTTCGAGGCCGGCAGCCGCGTCGTCGCCGTCGCGACGCGTCCAGGCGGTCGGGCGCTCGGCGCCGACGACGAGACGGGGCTCGAGCTCGCCGGCTTCCTCACCTTCCTCGACCGGCCGAAGGCCGACGCCGCCGCCGCGCTGCGCAAGCTCGCCGAGCTCGAGGTCGAGGTGAAGGTGATCACGGGCGACAACGACCGCGTCGCGGCGAAGGTCTGCACCGACCTCGGCCTGCCGGTGCGCGGCGTCCTGCTCGGCTCGGCGCTCGAGCAGCTCGACGACGACGAGCTCACGGCCGCGCTGCCGCAGACGACGGTCTTCGCGCGGGTGACGCCGGAGCAGAAGTCGCGGATCATCAAGGCGCAGCGCGCGCTCGGCACGACCGTCGGCTTCATGGGGGACGGCGTCAACGACGCGGTCGCGCTGCACGACGCCGACGTCGGCGTCTCGGTCGAGTCGGCGACCGACGTCGCGAAGGACGCCGCCGACGTCGTGCTGCTCGCGCAGGATCTCGGCATCCTCGCGCGCGGCGTCGTCGAGGGCCGGCGCATCTTCGCGAACACGATCAAGTACGTCCTGATGGGGACGTCCTCGAACTTCGGCAATATGTTCAGCGCGGGCGGCGCGTCGCTCTTCCTCTCGTTCCTGCCGATGCTCCCGACGCAGATCCTGCTCAACAACCTGCTCTACGACGTCAGCGAGATGACGATCCCTACCGACCGCGTCGACGACGAGCAGCTGCGGCGACCGAGCCACTGGGACACGCGCCTGATCCGGCGCTTCATGGTCTTCTTCGGGCCGATCAGCTCGCTGTTCGACTTCGTCACGTTCGCGGTGATGCTGTGGGTGTTCCACGCGCACGCGCAGCTCTTCCGGAGCGGCTGGTTCGTCGAGTCGCTCGCGACGCAGAGCCTCGTGATCTTCGCGATCCGAACGCGGCGGGTGCCGTTCTTCCGCAGCCGGCCGAGCCGGCCGCTGCTCGTGTCGACGCTCGTCGTCGTCGGGGTCGGCGCGGCGCTGCCGTTCTCGCCGCTCGCGCACACGCTCGGCTTCCGGGCGCTGCCGGCGGCGTTCCTGGCCGCCGTCGGCGGGATGATCGTCGTGTACCTCGTGCTGATCGAGCTCGGGAAGCGGCTGTTCTACCGTGCGGCGGTCGTGGGGCCGCCCGTCGCGCGCCGCGGATCGCCGCGGGCACGGCGCATCCACCACCGGGCCTCCCGCTGGACGGTGGCGCGGTCTGTGGGAAAGCCGCAGCGCGGTTCCGCGTAGGTCCCGTCGCCCCGCGCGCGCGGGCGGAGGAGGGTCGAGGCATGGACACGACGTTCCTCGAGTCGGCGCGGGAGGAGATCCTCGCGGAGGCATGGGACGGCGCAGCCGCGTCGTCGCGCTACGCGACCGCCGGCGGCGGCGAGGTGGGGCGGCGCCTGGAGGTGCTCTTCGACGCGCTGGTGGACGCGGGACGGACGAACGACGTGCACGCGATCGTCGAGTACGCCCGGACGGTCGCCCGGGTCCGCTTCGCGGCCGGCTACGGGCTCGGCGACGTCCAGGTCGCCGTCAACGCGCTCGAGGAGGCGACCTGGAAGTGCGTGCTCGCGCAGGTGCCGCCCGAGGAGGCTGCGGAGGCGCTGCGCGTGGTCAGCACGGTGCTCGGGCTGGCGAAGGACGCGCTCGCCCAGGAGTACGTGCGGCTCGCGTGCGAGGCCCGTGCGCCCGCGGTCGACGTCGCGGCGCTCGCCGGCGGCGCGGCGGCGGGTTAGAGGGTCGACTAGCCCCGCTGCAGCAGCCGCTCGTTCGGCGCGAAGCCGAGCTTCGCGTAGAGCGCGTGCGCGTCCCTGGTGTGCAGGATCCAGCGCCGGTCGGAGAACGGGCCGCGCTCGACGATCTCGCGCACCAGCTCGACGCCGAGCCCCTGCCCGCGGTGCGCGTCGAGCACGTACACGTCCGCCAGGTAGACGAAGCCGGCGGCGTCGCAGTCGACGGCCCTGGCGAAGCCGACCTGCTCGTCGTCCCGGTAGAGGCCGACGACGTGGTCGCTGCCGTCGATCAGCTCGTCCTGCCGCGCACGGGTGCGCCCCTTCGCCCAGTAGGACTCGCCGCCGAGGTAGGCGTGGATCGCGTCGCGGTCGAGCCGGCCGCGGTCGTCGTCGAGCTCGTAGCCGTGTTCGAGCGTCCGCCGCACGGGCACAAGCCTGCCATGGCCGAGAAGGAGGTCGTCGTCGCCCAGGTGCAGGCGTTCAAGACCCAGTCGGGCAACACGCGCTTCGTCCTGCGGGACGACGACGGCGACGAGTACACGACGTTCAAGGAGGCGATCGCGAAGCAGGCGGTCGCCGCGGAGGGCCGCCGGGCGCGGATCTCCTTCCACGAGCAGCAGCGGAACGGGTTCACGAACGTCTACCTGGACAGGGTAGAGCTGCTCGAGGAGCCGGCCGAGCCGGAGCCCGCGGGCGCGGACGTCGAGGAGGTCGCGTGGAAGACCGCCGTCGACGCGGCGCCGTGGCTGCTCGGCGACGCCCCGGAAGGCGGCATCGACCCGGACGAGGCCTTCGACAAGCTGCAGCCCTTCAAGGAACGCGTCGCCGAGGACATCCGCTCGGACGGCGAGGCGTGAGCGCAAGGCCGGTACTACTTACCGCCACGAAAGTGTGACGTCCGCTCTTTGCGGACGTTCGGCGGCGCCGGACCGCCCGGCCGTGACGGTTTCGTGACGGTAAGTAGTACGCGGCGTGCGGTCAGGCGCTGAGCGTGCGCAGGCGGAAGCCGCCGTGGTACTCGTAGCTCGCCGTGATCACGCGCAGTGCGTCCCGGGCGGCGCGGTCGCCCAGCCCGAGCCCGGCGGCGTCGGCGAGCGGGCTCGCGAGCAGCGCCTCGATGCCGCGGATCCCGTCGCCGCTCAGCCCGAGCGCCTCGGTCTGCCGGGCGCACGCGCCGCAGACGGCGCCGCCGGCGCGCGGCGAGTAGCCGACGAGCGTCGCATCCTCCGCCCCGCACTCGGCGCAGCTCGTCAGGTGCGGCAGGTAGCCGGAGAGCCAGAGCAGCTTCAGCTGGAACGAGAGCGCGAGCGGGTCGAGCGCCGGCCGCTCCGCCGCCTGCGGCGTCTCGTCGAGGACGTCGAGAAACCGCGTCACCGCCGTGAACGCGCGCTCGTTCGCCTCCTGCTCGCTGAACAGCCGCAGCATCGCCTCGGCGCCGATCAGCCCGACGCTGAGGCGGTAGTAGTCGTCCCGCGCCGCCTGGTGCGGCCGCACGAGCTGGACGCCGGTCACCGTCTGCAGGTCGCTCTTGCCCTGGTGCAGCACGAGCTCGACGTGCGAGAGCGGCTCCAGCCGGCCGCCGAAGCGCGAGCTCGTCTTGCGGACGCCCTTCGCCACCGCCCCGATCCGCCCGCGGTCGAGCGTGTACAGGTGGAGGATCCGGTCGGCCTCGCCGAGCCGCAGCGAGCGGAGCACGACCGCCTCGGTCGTGTACGTCCGGGGGGCCATGTCCAGGCCAGTCTAGGCTTGGGAACGGATTGCGGCCTTTCGGCGTTCTAAGGGGTAATGAGCAGGATCCAGATCTATACGACACGCTGGTGCGGCTACTGCGTCCGCGCGAAGACGCTGCTCGACTCGAAGCGGATCCCCTACGAGGAGATCCACCTCGACGAGGACGAGAGCTTCCGCCAGACGCTGCACGACCTGACGGGCGGCTGGACCGTCCCGCAGATCGTCCTCGACGGCGAGCCGATCGGCGGCTACACCGAGCTCTGGCGGCTCGACCGCGACGGGCGCCTCGAAGAGCTCGTCGACCGCGCCGCCTGACCGCCCGGTTCGGTTGAATCGGGGTGTGACGAGCCTCCGCGTGCTGATCGCGGAAGACGCCTACATCGCCCGCGAAGGCACCCGGCGCCTCCTCGAGGCGGCGCCGGACGTCGAGGTCGTCGGCACGGCGGCCGACTACGACGAGGTGCTCGCGGAGACACGGCGCCTCCGCCCCGACGTCGTCCTGATGGACGTGAAGATGCCGCCCACGTACTCGATGGAGGGGATCGAGGCCGCGCACGCGATCAAGGACGAGTGGCCCGAGACCGGCGTCGTCGTCCTCTCCCAGCACGACGACGAGGAGTACGTCTGGGCGCTGCTCGACCGCGGCGCCGACGGCTACGGCTACCTGCACAAGGTGCGCGTCGGCGACGTCGAGCAGCTCGTCCGGGCGCTGCGCGAGGTCGCCGCCGGCGGCTCCGTCTTCGACCCGCGGATCGTCGAGCTGCTCCTGCGCCGCCGCTCGAGCAAGCCGGGCTCGCCGCTCGCGACGCTCTCGCCGGGCGAGCACGACGTGCTCCGCCTGATGGCGGAGGGCCGCTCGAACCAGGCGATCGCCGACGAGCTGCACGTCTCGGTCGGGACGGTCGAGAAGCGGATCGCGGTCGTCTTCGGCAAGCTCGGGCTCGGCCCCGAGCCGGAGCTGAACCGGCGCGTGACGGCGGTGCTGATCTACCTGCGCGAGTCGGCCTCGGCCGGCTGACGCGCGAGCGTGGCGGCCGGCAGCGCCGCGCTCACGCGCGTCCCCCGCCCCGGGCCGCCGCCGAGCGCGAGCGTGCCGCCGATCGCCGCGAGCCGGTCGTCCATGTTCTGCAGGCCGGTGCCGCCCGGCCGGCGCGCGACGATCCCCGGCCCGTCGTCGACCACGTCGAGCGCGACGCCGCCGTCCTCGAGCCGCAGCCAGACGTCGACGGTCGCCCCCGGTGCGTGCTTCTGCGCGTTCGTCAGCGCCTCGAGCGCGACGTAGTAGAGCGCCGCCTCCCGCTCGCGGCCGAGCCGTCGGTCGGCGAGCGCGGGATCGACCGCGATCCGGACGGTCATCGGCATCCGCGCCGCCTGCGTGCGCAACGCGGCCGGCAGCCCCCGGTCGGCGAGCACGCTCGGATAGATGCCGCGGCCGAGCTCCTGCAGCGCGAAGAGCGCGGCCTCCGCCTCGTCGGCGAGCTCGCGCAGCAGCGGATCCTCGCGGGCGTGACGCAGCCGCACGGCGAGCCCGAGCAGCTGCTGCTGCACGCCGTCGTGCAGGTCGCGCTCGATCCGGCGCCGCTCCTCGTCCTGGGCGCGGACGAGCCGCTCGCGCGACGACCGCAGCTCCTCGGCCTGCCGCTCGATCTGCGCGAGCTGCTCGCGCAGCGCGCCCTCGAGCCGCAGGTTGCGCAGCCGGAGCGCACACTCGCGTGCGACCACCTCGAGCAGCGCGAAGTCCGGCGCGGCGAGCGCGTCGCCGGGACGCGGCCCGCAGGCGAGGACGCCGACGAGCTCGTGCGCCGCCACGAGCGGCACGACCGCCGCCGGCGGCTCCGGCCAGAGCGGCGGCGGCTCGGCGCCGAGGACGGCGCCGGGCGACTCGAGCAGGCGCGCGGCCGCGTCGGCGGAGACGAGCACGGCCGGCGCCTGCTCGAGCCCGGCGGCGCCGAGCGTGCGGAGCACGCCGCCGTCGCGCGCGCCGGAGTAGAGCCAGAGCCCGGCCCAGCGGACGCCGAGCCCCTCTCTCATCCCGGCCGCGAGCAGCGGCCCGACCGTCGCGAGGTCGCTCGTCCGGAGCGTCTCCCAGAACCCGGCGAGCAGGACGCGCGGCCGTGCGCGGTGGCGCCAGACGAGGTGCTCGACCAGTCGCTCCAGCCGCGCCCGCGCGGGCTGGAACACGACCGTGACGACGAGCGCGATCCCGACTGCGGCGAGCGCGCCGCGGCCGCCGACGAGCAGCCCGGCCGCGAGCCCCGGCGCGAGCAGGAGCAGCGCGAGTGCCGCCCAGAGGACGGCGTAGACGAGGGCGCGCGAGACGACGAGCTCGAGATCCCAGAGCCGGTGGCGGAAGATCGCCAGCGTCGCCGCCGCGAGCGGCAGCGGCTGCGTGCCGACGCTCAGCACGACCCCGACGTCGTGCGGGACGCCGCCCGCGGCGACGAGCGGCACCGAGACGATCTGCCCGACGACCTCGACCGCGAACGCGGCGAGCAGCAGCCGCACCTGCCGGCGCACGACCGGTCCGCCGCGACGCAGCCGCTGCGCGAGCGAGACGAGCGAGACGAGCGGCATCGCCAGCAGCGCGGTCGAGGCATGGCCGAGCGGCGCGAGCGTCCCCGCGAACGGCCCGGCGACCCCCGCGGGCAGGTCGGTGCCGCCGAAGAAGCCGTAGACGGACCCCGCCGGCCCGGCGAGCACGCCCGCGATCGCGACGGCGACCGAGAGGGCCGTCCCGGCGACGAAGAAGCGCCGCCAGCCGGCGCCCGCGAACTCCCCGTCCGGGAACCAGAGGATGAAGAGCGCCCACGCCGGGATCAGCGCCACCGTCAACCAGACGACGACGAACGCCGCCTGTCCCAGCGCGTGCGGGACGCCGTGGACGCTGCCGTAGTCGAGGACGCCCGCGGCGAGCGTGCCGGCGCCGAAGCCGGGGCCGTTGACGCAGAGCAGCGGCCCGAACCGCAGCCGCGGCCGCCGGACGAGCAGCGCCGAGCCGAAGGCGCCGAGCGCGACGGCGAGCACGGCGGGCGAGAGCGACTGGCCGCGGACCCCGCCCGAGGCGAGCTGGAGGGCGATGCCGCCGACGACCGCCGCGAGGGTGAACGCCATCACGGCGGCCGCCGGCGCGGTCCGCATGCCGCGAGGATACATCGTCATCCGATCGTCGGCGCCGGGCACGCCGCTGTCAAGCCGGGGCGCCTCCCGCAGGAGGGGGGAAAACCGGAACGCGGTCGGAGGCCGCCCGGCTTGCGGGCGAACGGCCGTGCGGCAGACGCTGAGGCCGTCCACGACCGAAAGGATCTCGATGTCGAAGCTGAGCCTCGCCGGAGCCGCGGCCCTCGTCGTCGCGCCGCTCGTCGCGCTCGTCTCGGTGCTCGTCGCGCCCACGGCCTCCGACGAGGCGGGCGACCAGCTCGCGGCGCTCGCCGACCACCGCGGCCCGGCGATCGCCGGACTGGCCCTGAACACGGTCGCGATCGTCCTGCTCGTGCCGGGGATGATCTGGCTCGCCGTCACGCTGTCGCGGCGGACGCCGCGCCTCGCCGCCGCCGGCGGCATCCTCGGCGTCGCGGGCGCGCTGCTCGTCGTCTTCGAGAACGGCGTCTCCGCAGCCGCGCCCGCGGTGGTCGCAGGGCTCGATCCGGCGCGCGCGACCGCCGTCCTGCACGCGATCGGGTCGAGCGCCGCGGTCTCCGCCCTCGAGCCGCTCTCGGTCGCGGGCGGCGTCGGGCTGGCGCTGCTCGCGGTCGCGTCGGCGAAGGCCGGCGTCGCCCGCTGGGCGGCCGCGGCGGTCGTCCTCGGCGCCCTGGGCGAGAACGTCGGCTTCGCGACGGGGACGAAGCCGCTGCTCGTCGTCGCGTTCGCACTCCTGCTCCTGGGCCTCGCGGCCACGGTGCGCGGGCTCGTGCGCGGTCCTGCCGCGCGCTCGGTCGCCGCGCCCGTCACGGCCTGAGCGGGCAGGCTGTCGGGCCTCGTGACGCGGCCGTCACGGGGCCTGGCAGCCGGAGCAGTACCACGTGCCGCGGCCGCCGACGCGCGTCTTCGCGATCGGCGCGCCGCAGCGGTCGCACGGCTCGCCCTCCCGCCCGTACACCTTGAACTCGTGCTGCATCGAGCCGGAGGAGCCGTCCGGCTGCCGGTAGTCGCGAAGGGTCGAGCCCTGCCGCGCGATGCCCGCCTCGAGGGCGGCGCGGATCGCGCGGTGCAGGCGGCGCAGGTCGTTGCGGTCGAGCGACTCCGCCGGGCGCAGCGGATGGATCCGCGCCCGCCAGAGCGCCTCGTCGACGTAGATGTTCCCGAGCCCCGCCAGTGTCCGCTGGTCGAGCAGCGCCGCCTTGACCGGCGCGCGGCGGCCGGCGAGCCGCTCGCCGAGCAGCGCGACGGTGAAGAGCGCGTCGAGCGGCTCCTCCCCGAGCCGTTCCGCGAGGTACGCGTCCACCTCGTCCGGCTCGAGCAGCAGCCACGTCCCGAAGCGGCGGACGTCGCGGTAGGCGACGCGCGTCCCGTCGTCGAGCTCGAGCACCGCCCGCTCGTGCGTGCCCGGCTCGAGCAGGAACCCGCCCGTCATGCGCAGGTGGACGAGCAGGACGCGTCCGCTCGCGAGCCGCAGCAGCAGGTACTTGCCCCGCCGCCCCACCTCGGCGACCCGCTCGCCCTGCAGCTCCGCCGCGACCGCGTCGGGGTCGCACGGCCGCGTCAGGCGCGGGTCGGAGATAGTGACAGCCTGCAACGTGCGGGCTTCGAGCACGGGCGCGAGGCGGCGGCGGACGGTCTCGACCTCGGGCAGCTCGGGCATCCGGGCTACCTCAGGGTGTCGAGGACGATCGGCTGCGCGCGCGGCTCGTCGTCGCCGAGCTCGTAGGCGCGCAGCACGTCGGCCGCCGCCTCCGCCGCGGTCGTCTCGTCGCGGGCGTGGATCTCGGCGAGCGGCTCGCCGTCCTCGACGCGGTCGCCCCGCTTCTTCAGGCAGACGATGCCGACGGAGTGGTCGATCGCGTCGTCCTTCGCGCGCCGGCCGCCGCCGAGATGCACCGCCGCGAGGCCGACCGGCAGCGCCGCGAGCCGCTGCACGAAGCCGTCGCGCGGCGCGAACACCTCGCGGATCAGCGGCGCCCTCGGCAGCACCGCCTCGTCCGGGTCGCCGCCCTGCGCCCGGATCCAGCGCTCGTACGCCTCGAGCGCGGAGCCGCCCGCCACCGCCGCCTCCGCCCGCCGGCGCGCCTCCGCCTCGTCGACGCCGAGGTCGGACAGCGCGAGCAGGTGCGCCGCCGAGTCGAGCACGAGCTCCGTGAAGTCCTCCGGCCCCTCGCCGCGGACCGTCTGCAGCGCCTCCCGCACCTCGAGCGCGTTGCCGACGGCGCGGCCGAGCGGCTGGTCCATGTCGGTGAGCACGGCGACGACCTCGCGCTCGGCGCGGCGGCCGAGCGAGATCATCGTCTCCGCGAGCACGCGCGCGTCGGCGAGGGACTTCATGAACGCGCCGTCGCCGACCTTGACGTCGAGCACGATCGCGTCCGCGCCGGCGGCGATCTTCTTCGACATGATCGACGCGGCGATCAGCGACACGTTGTCGACCGTCGCCGTCACGTCGCGCAGCCCGTAGAGGAGCTTGTCCGCAGGCACGAGGTTCGCGGTCTGCCCGACGATCGCGAGCCCGATCTCCCGCACCTGCGCGACGAGCTCGTCGGTGGAGAGCGAGACGCGGAAGCCGGGGATCGCCTCCAGCTTGTCGAGCGTGCCGCCCGTGTGCCCGAGCCCGCGGCCGCTCATCTTCCCGAAGGGGACGCCGCACGCGGCGACGACCGGCCCGACCGCGAGCGTCGTCTTGTCGCCGACGCCTCCCGTCGAGTGCTTGTCGACGACGCGCCGTCCGAGCGCGGCGCCGAGGTCGATCGTCTCGCCGCTCCGCACCATCGCGTCGGTGAGGGCGAACGTCTCGGCGCTCGTCAATCCCTGGAAGTACACGGCCATCAGGAACGCGGCGATCTGGTAGTCGGGCACCTCCGCGCGCGCGTACGCGAGCACGAGCTCCGACAGCTCCTCCGCGCCGAGCTCGTGCCCGTCGCGCTTGCGCTGGATCAGCTCGGCGGCGCGGACCGGGTGGTCGGGCTTCACGAGTCGAGGATCGGCGCGCCGGGGATCCCGCGCGACGGCGCCTTGCCGCCCAGCCACGCGTTCACCGTCGCGCCGACGTCCGCGAACTCACCCTCGTAGATCCGCCCGTCGGCGTTCCGCCCCTCGACGTACAGCATCAGCATCGCGTGCTCGCGCGAGTGGTCGGTCGACGGCGTCGTCGGGTCGCAGCCGTGGTCGGACGTGATCACGAGCAGGTCGCCCGGCCGCAGCGCGTCGAGCAGGTCGGGCAGCCGCCGGTCGAAGTCCTGCAGGCAGCGGTGGAAGTTGACCGGGTCGTTGCGGTGCCCCCAGAGCATGTCGGTCTCGACGAGGTTCGTGAAGATCAGCCCCTCGTCGAGCTCGCGCAGCAGCTTCTCCGTCTGCTGGATCCCCTCGCTGTTCGACTTCGTCGGATGCGACTCGTCGATGTCGCAGCCGGCGAAGATGTCCGAGATCTTGCCGACGCCGTGCACGGTCATGCCCGCGTTGCGGACGAGCGAGAGGTAGTTCGGGCGCTTCGGCTCGAGCGAGTAGTCGTGCCGGTTCGGGGTGCGCTCGTAGCTGCCGGGCGAGCCGACGAACGGGCGCGCGATCACGCGCCCGACGGCGTGCTTGCCGGTGAGGATCTCGCGCGCGATCTTGCACGCGTCGTACAGCTCCTCGAGCGGCACGGTCTCCTCGTGCGCCGCGATCTGGAAGACGGAGTCGGCGGAGGTGTAGACGATCCACTTGCCCGTCTCCTGGTGCTCCTCGCCCAGCTCCTGGATGATCTCCGTCCCCGACGCCGGCTTGTTGCCGAGCACGCCGCGGCCGGTGCGGTGCATGAAGGGGTCGATCACGTCGTGCGGGAAGCCGTGCGGGTAGGTCGGGAACGCCTGCGCGGTGACGACGCCCATCAGCTCCCAGTGCCCGGTCGTCGTGTCCTTGCCCTTCGAGCGCTCGACGAGCCGGCCCGCGACCGCGGGCGCGCCCGGCTGCGGCGGGCAGCCCTCGAGCGGCTGGACGTTGCCGAGCCCGAGCGCCTCCATCGTCGGCAGGTCGAGGCCGCCGACGGCCCTGGCGACGTTCGCGAGCGTGTTCGAGCCGACGTCGCCGTACTCGTCGGCGTCCGGCAGCTCGCCCGCGCCCACGGCGTCGAGGACGATCACGCATGCCCGCTGTCCGGCTGAGCTGGCCATCGGGCTATTCTAGGTTCGGAATGGCGAACGTCCTCGGCCTGCTCGCATTCGTGCTGTTCATCGCGTGCGTCGTCGGCGCCGCAGCCGGCGTGACGTGGGTCGTCGTGCGGCTCTCGCCGCCGAAGCACGACCAGAAGCCGAAGCCGGAAAGCTAGGCCGGCAGCAGCTCGCCGAGCGGCGTGTAGTCGAGGCCGTGGGCCTCGGCGACCGGCTCGTAGGTGATCCTGCCCTCGAGGACGTTGACGCCGAGGGCGAGCGCCCGGTCGCGCCGCACCGCCTCCTCGAGGCCGTGCTCGGCGATCGCCTCCACGTACGGGAGCGTCGCGTTCGTCAGCGCCTTCGTCGAGGTGATCGGCACGCCGCCGGGCATGTTCGCGACGCAGTAGTGCGTGACGCCGTCCACCTCGTAGACCGGGTCGCTGTGCGTCGTCGGGTGCGCCGTCTCGACGCAGCCGCCCTGGTCGATCGCGACGTCGACGATCACGGCGCCCTTCTTCATCCCGCCGAGCATCTCGCGGGTGACGAGCTTCGGCGCCCGCGCGCCGGGGACGAGCACCGCCCCGATCACGAGGTCGGCCTCGCCGATCGTCGACTCGATCTGCAGCGTCGACGACATCACGGTGCTGACGCGGCCGGAGAGGATCTCGTCGAGGTAGCGCATCCGGTCGATCGACTTGTCGAGGATCGTCACCTGCGCGCCGAGGCCGATCGCGATCACGGCGGCGTTGTAGCCGACGACGCCGCCGCCGAGCACGAGCACCTTGCCGGGCTGCACGCCCGGGACGCCGCCGAGCAGGAGCCCGCGGCCGCCGAGCGGCTTCTCGAGGAAGTACGCGCCCGCCTGCGACGCGAGCCGGCCGGCGATCTCGCTCATCGGCGCGAGCAGCGGCAGCCGCCGGTCCTCCGTCTCCACCGTCTCGTACGCGACCGCCTTGATGCCGCTGTCGACGAGCGCGCGCGTCAGCGGCTCGTCGGCGGCGATGTGCAGGTACGTGAAGAGGACGAGGTCCTCGCGCAGCCGTGCGTACTCCGGCTCGACCGGCTCCTTCACCTTCAGCAGCAGCTCGGCGCCGGACCACACCTCGTCCACCGAGGCGATCCGCGCGCCCGCGCGCTCGTAGTCGACGTCGGGCATCGAGCTGCCCTCGCCGGCGCCGGCCTCGACGACCACCTCGTGGCCGCGCTGCACGAGCTCGCGCGCGCCGGCCGGCGTCAGCGCCACGCGGTACTCGTCGGTCTTGATCTCCCTGGCGACGCCGATTCTCATTCCGGCGCGGGACGATACAGGTAGAGCAGCAGCCCGAGTTGCGTCTTGAGGTCGTCGAGCTCGTCCAGCCGCCGCGCGATCTCGTCCACGGGCCACCGGACGATCTCCACGTCCTCGCTCTCGTCCAGATCCTGCTCGCCGCGGGGCTCGACCCCTTCCGCGAGGTAGAGCGTCATCTGCTCGCGGACGAAGCCCGGCGTCGTCCAGCCGGAGCTCAGCTCGCGCCACTCGCCGCCGACGAGGCCGCACTCCTCCTCGAGCTCGCGCTTCGCCGTCGTCAACGGGTCCTCCCCCTCCTCGCGCGTGCCCGCCGGCAGCTCGAGCAGCCGGGCCCGAGCAGGCTGGCGCCACTGGCGGACGAGCCAGACCTGCCGCTGCGTGTCGACGGCGACGACGGCCACGGAGCCGGGGTGGTCGACGAGCTCCTTGCCGTCCTCCTCGACGACCTTCAGGTACGGCACAGCTCCTCCACCTGCGCGCGCTGCTCGGGCGTGAAGAACGGCGGCTCGCCCGCGCGTGCGTTCTCGGCCGTCCGCTCCGGCTTCGACGTCGCCGGGATCGCGAGGTCGACGCGCTCGTCCGAGAGCACCCACTTGAGCAGCGCCTGCGCCCACGTCTCGACGCCGAGCTCGCGCAGCGCGGCGGGCTCGACCTCCCGGCGCGCGAGCGCGCCCTCCGCGAGCGGCCGCATCGCGATCACCGCGACGCCCAGCTCCGCGGCGAGCGGCAGCAGCTCGCGCTCGACCTCGCGCTCGTGCGGGTTGTACGGCAGTTGCACGACGTCGAAGCGCCGCGTCCGCAGCGCCCGCGCGAGCTCGTCGAACGCGCCCGGCGCGTAGTGCGTGACGCCCAGCCTGCCGACGCGCCGCGCCGTCCGCTCCTCCTCGAGCCACTCCAGCTGCTGCTCCCACGCCACGAGATTGTGGATCTGCTCGATCTCGACGCGGCCGAACCATTCCCGCTGCCGCTGGTACTGCTCGCGTCCCTCCTCGACCGTCCGCGCCCAGATCTTCGTCGCGACCGTGCCGCGGCCGGCCAGCGCGGCGCCGAGCGACGCCTCGGCGCCGCGGTACATCGGCGACGAGTCGAAGACCTCCACGCCCGCGGCGAGCGCGGCGCCGACGACCTCGCCCGCGAGCGCGACGTCGCCGCCGAACGTCTGCCAGGTGCCGAGCCCGACGACGGGCCCGAGCCGCCGCACCTCCATCAGGCTCGGGCGGCCTCGACCAGGGCGAGCGTCACCTCGACCATCGCCTCGAGATCGGCGACGGCGATCCGCTCGTCCGGCGTGTGGATGTCGGTCATCCCGTTCGCGACGTTGAGGCAGCGGCGGCCGCGCTCGTTGAAGACGTTCGCGTCGGCGCCGCCGCCGGAGAGCGCGTACGTCACCTCGTGCCCGCACCGCTGCAGCGCCGTCGCCGCGAGCTGCGCGACGTCGTCCGACTGCTTGAACCGGTAGCCGAGATAGCTCTTGCGCAGCGTCGTCTCGACCTCGCAGTCCGTCGCCGTCGCCGCGAACGCGCACGCGTCGACCATCTCCTGCACGAAGTCGCGCAGCCTGTCCTCGTCCTGGCAGCGCGCCTCGGCGAGGAACGAGCACCACTCCGGGACGATGTTGCCGGCGGTGCCGCCCGTGATCGTGCCGACGTTCGCCGTCGTCTCCTCGTCGACGCGCCCCAGCCGGAGGTCGGCGATCGCGCGCGCCGCCGCCTGGATCGCCGAGCGGCCCTCCTCCGGGAACATGCCGGAGTGCGCGGCGCGCCCGTGGAAGCGCACCTCCATCGACTGCGACCACGGCGCGCCGAGGATGATCTCGCCGATCGGCCCCGCCTGGTCGTAGACGTAGCCGACCTCCGCGTGCAGGCGGCCGTCGTCGAACGCGTAGGCGCCGATCAGGCCGACCTCCTCCTTCGGCGTGAAGACGAGCTCGATCCCGGCGTGCGGCCGGTTCTCGGCGAGCACGCGGCGGACGCCCTCGAGCATCGCCGCCGCGGCGGACTTGTTGTCGGCGCCGAGGATCGTCCCGCCGGCGTTGCGGACGACGCCGTCCTCGACGACCGGCCGGAGCGGGCCCGACGGCGGCACGGTGTCGAGGTGCGCGCAGAAGAAGATCGGCGTCCCGTCGGTCGTCGGCTCGAGCCGGACGTAGACGTTGCCCATGTTCGAGCCGATCGACGGCCCGGTGTCGTCCTCGTCGGGGTCGAGGCCGAGGTCGCGCAGGTAGCGGAGGACGACGTCGGCCGCGGCACGCTCGTCGCCGGGAGGCGTCGGGAGCGCAGCCAGCTCGAGGAAGAGCTCCACGACACCGTCCACGCGGACGATCGTAGAATCTCGCCCGCACGTGCCGTCGCACATCGGGCCCGGCCGCGAGAGGCCCGGACGAGCCTCCGTCCGTGGGAACGACGTCTAGGCTGCGGCCGCCGCGCGCGCGCCGGTGCGCGCACGGGCGCGCTCGAGCGCGGCGCCGACGAAGCCGCGGAAGAGCGGCGCCGGCCGTGTCGGCCGCGACTTGAACTCCGGGTGGAACTGCGAGGCGACGAACCAGGGGTGGTCGGGCAGCTCGACGATCTCGACGAGCCGGCCGTCCTGGAACGTCCCCGAGACGACGAGCCCCGCCTCGACGAGCTGCTGCCGGTAGGCGTTGTTCACCTCGTACCGGTGCCGGTGGCGCTCGTGGATCACCGCCTCGCCGTACAGCTCGCGGGCGTGCGTCCCCTCCGCCAGCTCGACCGCCTGCGCGCCGAGCCGCATCGTGCCGCCGAGATCCTCGACGCCCTTCTGCTCCGGCAGCAGGTCGATCACCGGGTACGGGGTCTCCGGGTCCATCTCGGTCGAGTTGGCGCCGTCGAGGCCGACGACGTGCCGGGCGTACTCGGAGACGGCGACGTGCATGCCGAGGCAGATGCCGAGGTACGGGATCCGCCGCTCGCGCGCGACGCGGCAGGCGAGGATCTTCCCCTCCCAGCCCCGCGAGCCGAAGCCGCCGGGGACGAGGACGCCGTCGACCGTGTCGAGCAGGTCGGCCGTCTCCTCGTAGGACATGTTCTCCGCGTCGACCCAGCGGACGCGCACGGCGCAGCCGCTGTGCAGGCCGGCGTGCTTGAGCGCCTCGTGCACCGACAGGTACGCGTCCTGCAGCTTCACGTACTTGCCGACGAGCGCGATCTCGACGAGCTCGCGGCGTGCGTCGATGCGGCCGATCAGCTCCGCCCACTCGCCGAGCTCGGCCGGGCCGGCGTCGATGCCGAGCCGGCGGCAGACGAGCTCGTCGAAGCCCTCCTCCTGCAGGACCTGCGGCACGAGGTAGACGTCGGGCACGTCGGGGCACGCGATCACCGAGCCCTCGTCGACGTCGGCGAAGAGGGCGATCTTGTCGCGGATCTCCCGCGAGAGCTCCTCGTGGGAGCGGCAGACGACGACGTCGGGGTGGATGCCGATCCGGCGCAGCTCGTTGACCGAGTGCTGCGTCGGCTTCGTCTTCAGCTCGCCGGCGGCCTCGATGAAGGGGACGAGCGTCACGTGCACGTACATGACGTTCTCGGGGCCGACCTCGCGCCGGAACTGGCGCAGCGCCTCGAGGAACGGCAGCGACTCGATGTCGCCGACGGTGCCGCCGATCTCGGAGATGACGACGTCCGTCGGCCCGGGGCCGCCGGGGGCGGCCCCGTCTTCCGGCCGGGCACCGGCGGCTCGGCCGCCGGTGCTTCCAGCCCCCGTCTCGGACGCGCGGCGGATGCGCGCCTTGATCTCGTTCGTGATGTGCGGGATCACCTGCACGGTGGCGCCGAGGAAGTCGCCCTTCCGCTCCTTGCGCAGGACGGTGTCCCAGATCGCGCCCGCACTGTGGCTCGCGCTGCGGAGGAAGTTCTCGTCGACGAAGCGCTCGTAGTGGCCGATGTCGAGGTCGGTCTCGGCCCCGTCCTCGGTCACGAACACCTCGCCGTGCTGGAACGGCGACATCGTGCCGGGGTCGACGTTCAGGTACGGGTCGAACTTCTGCAGCTGCACGCGCAGCCCGCGCGCCTTCAGCAGGCGTCCGAGCGATGCCGCGACGATGCCCTTCCCGAGCGCGGAGACCACGCCCCCGGTCACGAAGACGTACTTGGGGGCCCGTGCGCTCACGGGATTCCAGGGTAGCAGCGGGCCCGGTCGAGATGCCGCTCGAGCGTGCCGTCGTGCAGGTAGCGGGAGAGCTCCGGCTGCGCGTCGCCGACGCGCGAGCCGGTCTCGCGCAGCAGCCGCAGGACGCCGAAGCCGACCCGCTCCGCCGCCGCGCGCACCGTCTCGTCCGAGGCCGGCGCGAGCCCGTGCAGGACGGGCAGGTCGTTCCGCCAGCCCGCCGGGGCGACGCGCAGCGCGAGCGCCGCCTCGACCGCCTCGCGCCGGTTGCGCACCGCCGGCTGCGGGTCGAGGTCGAGCAGCAGCGGGACGACCGTCCGGCCGAGCCCCTGCGCCGCCAGCCGGAGCGGCAGCGGCTCCCGGGCCCGCAGCGCCTTCGCCGCGTACTCGACGAAGGCCTCGAGCTCCGGCGGCGCCGCCGGATAGCGCAGCGTCGGCTCCTCGCCGAGCGCCGCCACGGCGGCGGCCGTCCGCCACAGCCAGACGCCGGGCGACATGGCGGCGAACCCGTGGGCCCACTCGCGCGGCTGCTCCTGCGAGCGCCGCAGCTCCTCCGCCGAGGCGGCGGAGAGGGAGTACGGCACGTCGCCGAGGAACCACGTCCGGTAGCGGACGCGCGGGCGGGCGAGCGTGACGACGCGCAGGTCGACGTCGCTCGTCGCCGACGCCTCTCCGCGGGCGTGGCTGCCGAAGACGAGGACGCCGACCGCGTCGGGCTCCTCCTCCCGGGCCCGCGCGACGGCCTGGGCGTGCTCTATCGCTCGACTCCCGTCTGGCAGAGCTCGTACAGCCGCCGCAGCGCCTTGTGCGGGAACGAGCGGGAGACGGTGAGGAACGGCGCCTCGACCGCGAGGATCGCGCGCGTGCCCTCGCCGACGGGCTCGAGCTCGAGCTCCGCGTCGAGCCGCTGGCCGGTCAGCTGGAAGGCGAGCCGCCGCCCCGGCACGACGTCGAGCACGAGCAGCGTCCCGGCCGCGTCGGGCTTCTTCAGCAGGCTCGGCCGATCGGGGCCGAGGACCTGCCAGCGGGCGCCCGGGGCCAGCCCGCGCCGGTCGGGGCGGACGCCCGCGACGCCGGGGAACCAGTCGGCGAGGTTGTACGGCTCGCAGACGAACGCCCAGACGTCGTCGAGCGGCGCCAGCAGGATCCGGTCAGCCGCGTACCGAGGCAAGGAACTCCTGACCGCCGAGCATCCGCTCGAGCTCGGCCTTCCGCTCCGCCTCGTCGAGCTGCTCGATCCGCGTGTGCGTCGGGTCGCCGGGCACCTTCTCGACACGGAAGTGCCGCTCGGCGAGCGAGGCGATCTGCGGCAGATGCGTGATCGTGATCACCTGCGCGCGCTCGGCGAGCCGCTGCAGCACCTTGCCGACCGCATGGGCGGTCTCGCCGCCGACGCCGGCGTCGATCTCGTCGAAGACGAGCGTCCTCCCGCCGGCGACGACCGCGAGCGCGAGCGCGATGCGGGAGAGCTCGCCGCCGGACGCCGTCTCGGCCGCCGGCGCGAACGGCAGCCCGGCGTTCGGCCGGACGAGGAAGACGGTCTCGTCGGCGCCGGTCGCCCCGAGCTCCCGCCCGCGGAGCTCGCAGCGCAGCTCGCCCTCGCCCATGCCGACGTCGCGCAGCTCGGCGGAGACGGCCGCCGCGAACGGCTCCGCGGCGGCCGCCCGGCGCTCGTGCAGCTCCGCCGCGGCGGCCCGCATCCGCTCCCCGGCGGCGGCGAGCGCGGCCGCGGCGGCGTCGACCGGATCCGTCCCGTCGGCGTACGTCTCGAGCTCGGCGCGCGCGTCGACCGCCCGCTCGAGCAGCTCCTCGTAGGTCTGGCAGCGGTAGCGGCGCTTCGCCTCGGCGATCCGGTCGAGCTCGGACTCGATCTGCTCGAGCCGCGCCGGGTCGCCGTCGAGCGTCGCGAGGAAGCCGTGCAGGTCGGACGCGGTCTCGCGCAGGCGCAGCTCGACGTCGCGGAGCTCGTCGCCGGCCCGCTTCAGCTCCGGCGCGAGCGACTCGAGCGGCGCGACGGCCCGCTCGGCGACCGCGACGAGCCCGGAGGCGCCCTCGCCGTCCTCCGGCGCGAGCGCGTCGGCGGCGGCGGCCGCCGCCTGCGCCAGGTCGGCGACACGGCGGAAGCGCTCGCGCTCCGCGCGCAGCTCCTCCTCCGCCCCGGCCTCGAGCCCGTCGGCGTCCTCGACGAGCGCGCGCAGCTCCGCCAGCCGCGCCTCGACGTAGGCGGCGTTCGCCGTCAGCTCGTCGTGCCGCTTCCGCGCCGCCTGCAGCTCTCGCCACGCCGCCCGCGCCGGCTCCCGGTCGACGCCCGCGAAGCGGTCGAGCACCTCGAGCTGGTACGAGGGCCGCGCCAGCCGCCGCTGCTGGAACTGCCCCGACATGGCCACGACCTCCTCGACCGCGTCGGCGACGTCCTCGCGGGCGGCGCTCCGCCCCCAGGCGTAGGCGCGCGTGCGGCCGTCCGCGAAGACGCGGCGCGCGACGAGCAGCGCGTCCTCGTCCTCGGGCCGGAGCTCGGCGAGCGCGTCGGCCGCCTCGAGCTCCGCCTCGACGTAGGCCTCGGCGGCCGCCGCCCCGACGTAGCCGTCGTCCCCCTTCGCCCCGAGCAGCAGCCCGACCGCCTGCGTGAAGATCGTCTTGCCGGCGCCCGTCTCGCCGGTGATCACGTTCAGGCCGGGCGCGAACTCGAGCTCCGCCTCGCGGATCAGGACGAGGTTCTCGATGCGGAGCCGGCGGAGCACGGCCACCTAGGGTAGAGACGCCTCAGGACGCGAAGACCTCGCGGTAGCGGCGGAAGAAGGAGACCTCCGGCAGCGTCGCCAGCAGCGTCCGCTGCTCGCAGAGGTAGACGTCCGCGGACGCGCCGGGCTCGAGCTCCGCCGTCCGGCGGCCGTCGACGAGGACGGCGCAGCCGACGTCGGCGGTCGCGTTGCGGACCGTCAGCCGCTGCCCGCGCGCGACGACGAGCGGCCGGGCGTGCAGCGAGTGCGGCGCGATGAAGGTGATCGCCATCGCGTCGAGCCCGCGCCCGAGCACGGGGCCGCCGTTGGAGAGGTTGTACGCGGTCGAGCCGGACGGCGTCGCGCAGATCATCCCGTCGCACGGCACGGTGCCGAGGTCCTCGCCGCCGATCCCCCACGCGAGCTCGACCATGCGGCCGAGCGTCGAGCTCGTCGTCACGACGTCGTTGACGGCGACGAAGCGGTCGCCGTTCAGCCTCAGCTCGAGCGTCGGCAGCTCGACGACCGCGTACTCGCCGCGCAGGACGCGCTCGAGCCCGTCCTCCATCTCCGCCGGCGACATCGAGGCGAGGAAGCCGACGCGGCCGAAGTTGACGCCGATCACCGGCACGCCGCTGCCGAGCAGGTGCGCGAGCGTGCGCAGGATCGTGCCGTCGCCGCCGAGGGCGATCGCGAGCTGCGCGCCCCTCGGCTCGTCGACGAGCGCGACGCCGCAGCGCCCGGCGAGCGCGCGGACGCGGTCGACGGCGCCGTGCACGTCGCGCCGGCCGTGCGCGACGACCGCTGCGGTCTCAATCCGCGGCGACGGCGGCATGGACGAGCTCGTCGAGGTCATCGGGAAGCGTCGGGTCGTCGGCCTGCGCGAGGTGGAGGAAGAACTCCCGGTTGCCCTTCGGCCCCGGCAGGCCGGAGTCTACGACGCCGAGGACGCTCGAACCCCAGCCGAGCGCCGCCGCCGCGATCTCGCGCAGCACGCGCGCGCGCACCGCGGGGTCGCGGACGACGCCGCCCTTGCCGACGTCGGCCCGACCCGCCTCGAACTGCGGCTTCACGAGCACGACCGCCTGCCAGCCCGGCGCCGCGAGCCGGAGCGCCGGCGGCAGCGCGATCCGCACCGAGATGAAGGAGACGTCGCAGACGACGAGCTGCGGCGCGAACGGGAGCTCCGTCAGGTCGCGCGCGTTCACCTGCTCCAGCACGGTCACGCGCTCGTCGGCGCGGAGCTTCTCGTGCAGCTGGTGCGTGCCGACGTCGACCGCGAGCACCCGCCGGGCGCCGCGCTGCAGCAGCACGTCGGTAAACCCGCCGGTGGACGAGCCGACGTCGAGGCAGTCGAGACCCGCCGGGTCGACGCCCAGCCGGTCGAGCCCGTGCGCGAGCTTCTCGCCGCCGCGCGACACGTACGGCTGCTTCCCCTTCACTGTCAACTCGGCCGTCTCGTCCACCTGCGTCCCGGGCTTGTCGTAGCCGGGGACGAGCCCCGCCATCACGAGCGCCTGGGCCTGCGTCCGCGACTCGGCCAGGCCGCGCTCGACGAGCAGGACGTCGACGCGCTTCCTCATCCGCGCCGGCACACGTACGCGGCGTACGCGCCGCGGCGGTGCTCCGCCTCGAGGATCTCGAAGCCGGCGTGCTCGAGCAGCGGCTCGAGCAGCCACGCGTACGTGCTGTGCTCGGCGCGCACGTGCTCCTCCAGCTCGGCGCGCGTCCACCCCGCGTCCGCGGCCGGCGCCGCGGCGGCGAACCAGGCCTCGAGCCGCACGTCCGCCTCCGCCGGCTCGAACGAGTAGACGAGGTCGCGCAGCACGAGCACGCCGCCCGGGGCGAGCAGGTCGTGGACGCGTGCGAGCGCGACGCCCTTCCAGAAGTCCGGCAGGTGGTGGAGGGCGTTGCGCGTGTGCACGAGCTGCGGCCGCCCGCCCTCGTGGACGTAGGTGAGGAAGCCCGCCTCGACCGCCTCGACTCCCCGGTCGCGGACCGCCTCCACCATCGCCGGGGACGGATCGACGGCGACGACGCGGCGGCACTCCCGCGCGGCCGCGGCGGCGAGCAGGCCGGTGCCGGCACCGAGGTCGACGAGGGTCGTCTCCGGCCCGAGCCCCCACCGCCGGAGCAGGTCGAGGTCGGCCTCGACGTCGGCCTGGGCCTTCGCGTCGTACGCGGCGACGTACGCGGGATCGAGGTGCTCCGGCCCCGCGTGCGTGCGCTCGTCGAAGCCGATCAAGGCGCGATGCCCCAGCGCGCGTCGAAGACGTCGCCGGGCTCGAGCCGGAGCACGTCCTCGCCGGTGCGGAACGCGTCCGCGCGGCAGGTCATCGGCTCGACGGCGATCGAGCGGCGCGCGACGTCGGGGCGGTCGTCGCCGGTGTAGAGCTGCACCCACTTCCAGTGCTCGTCGCCCCAGACGGTGACGTCCGCGATCGCGATCTCGCCGCCGAAGCGCTCGGCGTCGTCGCGCTTCACGCCCTCGCCGACCACCTCGTCGGCGGGCCGCGCGACGTACGGGTGGTGGCCGGCGCCGAAGGGCGCCGCGCGGTCGCCGACGTTCTCGACGACGTCGTGGACCGCCAGCCCGTCCCCGTCGAGCGTGTACTCGACCCGCAGGCGCAGCCGGAACGGATAGCCGGGCGACGGCTCGAGCACGTACGCGAACGCGCCCGGGCCGGCGACCTCCCACTCCGCGTCGCGCACGAGCCCGTGGATCGCCGCCGGCGGCTCGTTCGGCGGCACGCGGTACGTCTCGCCGTCCCACTCGTACTCGCCGTCGGTGAGCCGGTTCGGCCAGGGCATCAGCACCTGGCCGCGCGCGCTCTGCGCCGGCCGCCCCGCCGGATAGCCGTCGAGCACGCCCTCCCAGGCGCGGATGCCGGCGCCGCGCGAGACGACCACCACCCGCTGGTCGCCGTGCCGGAGCTCGAGCTCCGTCGTCACGCCGTGCGCACGGCGAGCCCGTCGACGATCTCGCGCAGCACGCTCGTGTCGGCGTCCACCTCCGCGAGCCGGGCGCGGGCCCGCCCGGCCGCCTCGTCCGCGAGCCGGCGGGCCGCGTCGGCCCCGACGGTCGAGACGAAGCCGTCCTCGTCGAGGATGTCGTCGACGACCTGGAAGAGCATGCCGAGCTCGTCGCCGAACGCCCGCCAGGAGGTCTGCGCGTCCTCGGGGACGTCGGCCGCCCACAGCGCCATCGCCACGGCGCCGTAGAAGAGGCAGCCGGTCTTGAGCCGGTGGACGGTCTCGAGGTTCGCGTCCGCGACCATCGTGTCGAGGTACTGGCCGCCGATCATCCCGAGCGTCGCCTGCGCGAGCTCGCGCGCGACGTGGGAGCGCTCGTACGCGCAGGCGAGCCGGAACGCCTCCGCGAGCAGCGTGTCGCCGGCGAGCACCGCCGTCCCCTCGCCGTACGCGGCCCAGACGCTCGGCTTGCCGCGGCGCTCGCGGTCGTCGTCGAGCGCGGGCAGGTCGTCGTGGACGAGCGAGAAGTTGTGGACGAGCTCGATCGCGAGCGCGGCCGGCATCACCCGCGAGGCGGGTGCGCCGTTCGCCTCGCCGACGGCGAGCGCGATCACCGGCCGGATCCGCTTGCCGCCCATCTCGACGGCGCCGTAGCGGGCGGACTCCGCCTGGCCGTGGAGCTCCGGCCACAGCGACAGCCGGTCGAGCTCGTCGTCGACGAGCGCCTTCAGCTCCTCAGGACTGCGCGGCATCGGCCTCCGCCGCCCGCTTCGCCTGCTCGATCTCCTGCTCGACCGACTTCGCGAGCTCCGACAGCTCCCCGAGCAGCTCGAGCGCCCGGTCGGGCGAGCCGCCGCCCTCGTCGCTCGTCAGCCGGTCGAGCTCGCCGCGCACCGCCTCGAGCCGCGCGAGCAGCTCCTCCGCCCTGTTCAGCGATTCGCTCACGCTGCCTCCCCTTTCTTCCGGCCGGGCGTCGGAGGCGCCGCCGCCGACGCTTCCAGCCCCCTGTAGATGCGGTCGAGGATCCCGTTCACGAGCCGGCCGGCCTCACGGGTCGAATACTGCTTGGCGAGCGTGACGGCCTCGTCGATCACCGCCCGCGGCGGGATCTCCCCCTCGTCCAGCTCGTGGATCGCGATGCGGAGGATGTTCCGCTCGACCGCGCCGAGCCGGTCGGCCGTCCAGCCCGACTCCGCCGCGGCGGCGGTGATCCGCCGGTCGATCGCGGCGGCGTCCTTCACGACCGCGTCGGTGACGTGCTGCGCGTACGCGTCGATCTCGCCCTCGAAGAGCTCGCCGGGCGGCCGCTCGGTCACGTCCCACTGGTAGAGGAGCGTCAGCGCGGACTTGCGCGCCTCCCGGCGGCTGATCACGCGACCGCCTCCACGTTCACGTCGACGCTGCGCACGCTCACGCCGCACATGGTGCCGAGCGCGTCCGCGACCCGGTGCTGAACCTCGCGCGCCGCGTCGGGCAGGACGCGCCCGTACGCGACCGAGAGGTCGAGCGAGACGCGCGCGTCCCCGGCGGCGACGTCGACCTGGAGGTGGCGGCGCGGCCGCCGCACCTTGACGCCCTCGACCGACTCCGCCGCGCGAACGACGATCTGCGTCAGCGCCGCGTCGGTGACGCGGATGCCCTCGGCGAGCGTCCTCACGCGAGCGCCGCCAGCTGCGTCTCGTCGAGGAACGACGTCGAGTAGTCGCCGCTGCGGAACGCCTCGCTGTCGAGGATCTCGAGCGCGACCTCGCGCGTGGTCGGGATGCCCGTGACCTCCAGCTCCGTCAGCACGCGGCGTGCGCGCTCGATGCACGCGTCGCGGCTCTCGTCGCGGACGACCACCTTCGCGATCAGCGAGTCGTAGAAGGGCGGGATCACGGCGCCGTCCTCGACGAAGGTGTCGACGCGGACGCCCGGGCCGAGCGGCGGGCGGAAGCGCTCGAGCCTGCCCGGCGCCGGCGCGAAGCCGCGGGACGGGTCCTCCGCGTTCAGGCGGATCTCGATCGCGTGCCCGCTGCGCGGCGCGCGCCCCCGCAGCGGCAGCTCGCCGCCCTGGGCCACGTGCAGCTGCAGCCGGACGAGGTCGAGCTGCGTGACGAGCTCCGTGACGGGATGCTCCACCTGCAGGCGCGCGTTCAGCTCGATGAAGCTGAAGCCGCCGTCCGGGCCGACGAGGAACTCGAACGTGCCGGCGTTCCGGTAGCCGATGTGGCGGCACGCACGCTCCGCCGCCTCCTCCATCGCCTCCCGCCGCTCCGGGTCGAGCGCGGGCGACGGCGACTCCTCGATCAGCTTCTGGTGGCGGCGCTGGATCGAGCACTCGCGCTCGCCGCACGTGAGCACGTTGCCGTGGCCGTCGCACATCACCTGGATCTCGACGTGGCGCGCGGGCGTGATCGCCTTCTCGACGTAGAGCGTGCCGTCGCCGAACGCCGCCTCGGCCTCGGCGCTCGCCCGCGCGTACGCGCCGTCGAGCTCGTCGGCCGCCGTGACGAGCCGCATGCCGCGGCCGCCGCCGCCCGCCGCCGCCTTCAGCAGCACCGGGAAGCCGAACTCCTCGGCGGCCGCCCGCGCCTCCTCGAGCGTCGCCGTGCCCTCGGTGCCGGGGACGAGCGGCACGCCGGCCGACTTCATCTCCGCCTTCGCGAGCGCCTTGTCGCCCATCTTCTCCATCACGTCCGCGGGCGGGCCGACGAAGACGAGGTCGTTGTCCTCGCAGGCGCGGACGAAGTCGGCGTTCTCGGAGAGGAAGCCGTAGCCGGGATGGACGGCGTCGCAGCCGGTCGTCGTCGCGGCGGCGACGATCGTCGGGATGCTCAGGTAGCTCTGGCCCGCCGCCGGCGGGCCGATGCGCACGGCCCGGTCGGCGAGGCGGACGTGCAGCGCGTCGGCGTCGGCCGTCGAGTAGACGGCGACCGCCTCGATGCCGAGCTCGTGCAGCGCGCGGATCACGCGCACGGCGATCTCACCCCGGTTGGCAACGAGGACGCGTTCGAACACGGGGAGAGTCTAGGGTCGGAGGCATGGAGGACCGGTTCGCCAGGCAAGCGGCGACCTACGACGAGTCGGAGGGCTTCATGTTCGAGCCCGCGACGATCGCGCGGACGGTCGACGTCCTCGAGGAGCTGGCCGGCGGCGGCCGGGCGCTCGAGCTGGCGATCGGCACCGGCCGGATCGGGCTGCCGCTCGCCGCGCGGGGCGTCGAGGTGCACGGGATCGACCTTCCGCCCCGATAGTCGAGCAGCTGCGGGCGAAGCCGGGCGGCGCCGACCTGCCGGTGACGATCGGCGACATGACGAGCGTCCGCCTCGAGGGGAGCTTTGCGCTCGTCTACCTCGTCTTCAACACGATCATGAACCTGACGACGCAGGACGCGCAGGTCGCGTGCTTCGAGAACGCGGCGCGGCACCTCGAGCCGGGCGGCCGCTTCGTCGTCGAGGTCGGCGTCCCCGACCTGCGGCGGCTGCCGCCGGGGGAGCGTCTCGTCGCCTTCCACGTCGGCGAGAGCCACGTCGGCGTCGACGAGTACGACGTCGCCTCCCAGGGGCTCGTCTCGCACCACGTGACGAAGCGCGGCAAGACGTCGCTGCCGTTCCGCTACGTCTGGCCGGCGGAGCTCGACCTGATGGCGCGGATCGCGGGCCTGACCCTCCGCGCGCGGTGGCAGGACTGGGACCGCTCGCCGTTCACGAGCGAGAGCCGCACGCACGTCTCCGTCTGGGAGCAGGCGCGCGGCTAGAGCGTCGGCGGGCCCGCGAGCGGCTCGAGCTCGAAGAGCACCTGCCCGAACTCGACCGGCTCGGCGTTCTCGACGTTGATCTTCCGGACGACCGCCTCGAGCTCGGCCTTCACCTCGTTCATCAGCTTCATCGCCTCGAGGATGCAGAGCGTCTGGCCGGGGCCGACGACGTCGCCCTCCTGCACGAACGGCGGCGACGACGGGTCGGGCGAGCGGTAGAACGTGCCGACCATCGGCGACTCGACGCGGACGAGGCCGTTGGACGGCCGCACGATCGGCGCCGGCTCCGGCTCGGGGATCGCGAGCGGCGCGGCCGCCGACGCGGCCGCGGCGGCGGGCGTCTCCGGCGTCGCGCGCACCGAGACGCGCATGCCGGCCTCCTCGATCGTCACCTCGCCGATGCCGGTCTCCTGGACGATGCGCACGATCTCGCGGATCCGCTCCGCGCGGGCCTTGTCGACGCCGGCGAGCTCGTCCTCGTCGCGGCGGGCGCGGCCGCGGATCGACTGCAGCAGCCGCTCGGCGTCCTCGCCGAAGAGCCCGAGCAGGAGCAGCTCCTCCTCGCTCGAGGCGACGCCCTCAGCCTGCTCGCGCAGCTCGCTGAGCGGCGCGACGACGTCCTCGGCCGTGTCGGGGTCGTGGGTCAGCTCGACGGCGCGCGCGAGCGCCGGGTCGATCGGCTCCGGCGGGCGGCCGAACGAGCCGCCGACGAGCGCGCGCAGCTCGTCCACGATCGTCAGGTAGCGGCTCGCGGAGAGCACGTTCAGCATCGCCTGCGACGCGAGCACCTGCCCGATCGGCGCCGCGAGCGGCGGCCAGCCGGACTCGGCGCGGATCCGGTCGAGCTCCTCCAGCACCTCCTCGAGCCGGTCGTCCGCGCCCTGCGCGCGCAGCGTCGCGTCGACGCCGGCGACGAGGCCGGCGGGGACGTCGTGCTGCGCCGCGCGGACGGCGATCCGGGGCGCGAGCGGCGCGACCGGCTCGTCGCCGATGTGCTCGTCGACGAGGTCGGTGGCGTCCCAGAGCTTCGCGACGTCGACGCCAGGGTCGAGGCCGATCCCCGCGAGCGCCTCCGCGAGCGCCTCGCCCGAGACGCGGTGCAGGCTGAGCGCGAGCGGGAAGACGGTGCAGGCGATCAGCTGCGCGCCGGCGCGCGCGGCCGCGAGGCTCGCGGCAAGGCCGCTGCCGCCCGAGCCCTGGATGTAGATCCCGATCGGCAGCCCGCTCGCCTCGGCGAGCGCGCCGACGAGGTTCTCGGCCGTGTGCGGCTGCAGCGAGCCGGTCGGGTCGTGCAGGAGGACGCGGACGGCGCCCAGCTCGGGCAGCGCCTTCGCGCGCTCGATCAGCGTGTCGACCTCGCCGGTCGGGCCGGGGCTGTAGACCAGGCCGGCCTCGAAGTCGCGGCTGGCGGCGGCGATCGCCTCCGCCGCCTCGCGCAGGTTGGAGACGTCGTTCAACGGGTCGTGCAGGCGGAAGACGTCGATCCCGTTCTCGGCCGCCGAGGCGACGAAGCGCCGCGCGAAGTCGGCGTCGACGGGGCGCGAGCCGACGAGGAAGCGCCCGCGCAGCGCGAGCCCGAGCGGCGTCTTCACGCGCGCCTTCAGCGCGCGGATCCGCTCCCACGGGCTCTCGACGCCCCGCTTGACGGCGGCCTCGAACGTGCCGCCGCCGGCGACCTCGAGGTAGGCGAAGCCGGCCTCGTCGAGCGCCTCCGCAAGCTGCAGCTGCGCCGCCGTCGGCATCGACCCGGCGAGCGGGTCCTGTCCGAGCAGGCGGATGGTCGTGTCGGCGAGGGACGGCACGCGGAGACCTTAGCGTGGGATGATCGGCGCGATGCTCGCGACGCCGCCGGCGCTCGTCTCGCCGTGTCCGCGGGAGCGTGCGACCTACAGCCGCACGTGGGCGCTCTGCACCGGCGAGGGCGGCGCGGGGAACATGGAGAAGCGCGTCTACCGGCGGAGCGCGCACGGCTGGACGCTCCTCTACCGGCGCTTCGACTACGGCTACCCCGAGGGGATCGCGATGGCGCCCGACGGCTTCGGCATCGTCTGGGAGTCGCGCGGGACGCTGCTCGTCACGCGCGACGGCGGGCGGCGGTGGACGCCGCGGCCCGACGTGGCCCGGCCGGAGCTCGACTTCGGCGTCTCCGGCCGCGTGCTCGCGCACGGCGTCGCCTTCGTCACGCTCGCGCGGCGCGGACGGCGGCGCGTCCTCGAGACGACCGACTACGGACGGACGTGGCGGCGCGTGCGCCGCTAGTCGAAGGCGACGTCGATCACCGCGCCGACGACGCAGAGCGCGATCGCCGCAGCGACGAAGGCCGAGGGCTGCACGAGCGGCAGGCTCGTCCGGCGGTAGACGGTCCGCGTCCCCGCCAGCGGCGCGAGCACGAGCACGACGGCGGCGGCGATGTAGAGCCCGTACGCGATCCCGCGGTGGTACTGGAGCCCGGCGGCGGCGGCGTAGAGGAGCCCGCCCACGGCGCCGCCGGCGCCGGCGACGCCGGCTATGCGCGCGAGATGTACCGCTTTTCCTTCGGGTCGACCTTGAGCCGGTCGCCGACGTTCACGAACAGCGGCACCTGGACGACGGCGCCCGTCTCGAGCGTCGCCGGCTTGGTGACGTTGCTGACCGTGTCGCCCTTCACGCCGGGCTCGGTGTCGACCACGGCGAGCTCCACCGACGCCGGCAGCTGCACGCTCGACGGCTTCCCGTTGACGGCCAGCACCTGCACCGTCGCGTTCGGCTGCATGAACGTCAGCTCCTCCTCCAGGTCGGCGCGCGGCACCGCGAACTGCTCGTACGTCTCCGCGTCCATGAAGTGCGCCTCGTTGCCGTCCTCGTAGAGGTACTGCACGTTCTTCACCTCCGTGTGCACGCGCGGGAACTTCTCGCCGGCACGGAACGTCTTGTCGACGACCGCGCTCGTCTCGAGGTTGCGCAGCTTCGTGCGCACGAAGGCGCCGCCCTTGCCGGGCTTGACGTGCTGGAACTCGAGGATGCGCCACACCTTGCCGTCCAGCTCGATGTGCATCCCGTTCTTGAAGCTGTTCGTGTCTACCTGGTCTGCCACGGCGCAGGAGTGTAGCTACGGGACTTCGACCCACTCCTTCGTGAAGCCGGTCAGGTTCTCGATCCCGTCCGCGGTGACGACGACGTCGTCCTCGATCCGGACGCCGAAGCGCCCCTCGAGGTAGACGCCGGGCTCGACGGTGACGACGTTGCCGGGGACGAGCGTGTCCGGCGACTCGGTCGAGAGCCGCGGCGCCTCGTGCACGTCGAGGCCGAGGCCGTGGCCGAGCCCGTGCCCGAACGTGCCCGCGAAGGCGCTGCCCTCGATCACGCTGCGCGCGAGCGCGTCGGCCTCGACGCCGGTGAGGCCGGCACGGATGCCGTCGAGCGCCGCCTGCTGCGCGGCGAGGACGACGTCGTACGCCTCCCGCAGCTCCCCGTCCGCGCCGCCGGTCGCGAACGTGCGCGTGTAGTCGGAGGCGTAGCCGTCGACCGTGCAGCCGGCGTCGACGACCACGAGCTCGGCGGGGCCGATCACGCGGTCGCCCGCGCGGGCGTGCGGGCTGGAGCCGGTCGGGCCGGCGCCGACGATGAACTCGAAGGCGACGCCGTCCGCCCCCTCCTCGCGGAAGATCTGCTCGAGCTCCCAGGAGACGTCGCGCTCCGTGCGGCCGGTGAACTGCACCTCGGCCAGCCGCTCGTAGGCGCGGTCGGTGATCGCGCACGCGCGGCGCAGCGTCTCGAGCTCCTGCTCGTCCTTGACGGCCCGCAGCCGCTCGACGACCGGCTCGGCGACGCTCAGCTCGACGCCGGCCGAGCGCAGCCGCTCGTAGAGCGCGTACGGGAGCAGGCCCTCGAACGACACCTTGCGGCCGCCGAGCAGCTCGCCGAGCGCGCGGATCGTGTCGCGCTCCGTCTCCACCGGCTCGACGCCGTCGATCGCGCGCGCACCCTGGATGTAGCGGAAGTCGGTGAAGAGGCGGACGCGGTCGCGCTCGACGAGCAGCGCGCAGTTCGAGCTGTCGAAGCCGACGAGGTACTTGACGTTGACGGGGTTCGTGACGAGCAGCGGCTGCTCGAGCTGCTCCTGCACGCGGGCGAGGCGCTCCTTCACCGATCCTGCTCCTTCAGATACTCGAGGGCGAGCTTGTAGCCCTCGGGGCCGTGTCCGACGTAGCGCTGCGCGACGAGGTCGGCGATCACGGAGTGCCGCCGCCACTCCTCCCGCGCCTCGATGTTCGAGAGGTGCACCTCGACGATCGGCACCGGCAGCGCCTCGAGCGCGTCGTGGATCGACCACGCGTAGTGCGTCCACGCGGCCGGGTTGACGACGAGCCCGTCCGTGTTGTCGAACGCGTCGTGGCACCACTTGACGAACTCGCCCTCGTCGTTCGTCTGCCGGCACTGCACGCTCAGCTCGAGCTCGCGGCCCCAGCCGTAGATGCGGCTCTCCAGCTCGGCGATCGTCAGCCCGCCGTACAGACTCGGGTCGCGGCGCCCGAGGATGTTCAGGTTGACGCCGTTGAGGACGAGCACGCGCACCGGCGGAGCCTAACGAGCGACCAGCTCGTCGAGGGCCCGCCGCACGTCCGCCTCGGGCACGGGGACGTCCCAGCGCGGTCCGTCGTCGCCGAGCAGGACGAGCCGCAGCTCGCCGCCGACGGTCTTCTTGTCCCGCCGCATCGCCTCCCACGCGCGCCCGCGGTCGACGCGGACCGGCTTCGGCCGCAGCACCTCGTCCACCACGGCCGTGTCCCGACCGGACAGCTTGAGCGCCGCCTTCAGGCCGAGCGCGACCGCCTGTCCATGCGTGACGGCCCGGTAGCCCGCCGCCGCCTCGAGCGCGTGCGCGAAGGTGTGGCCGAGGTTCAGCTGCTTGCGCTCGCCCGCGTCGTGCGGGTCGCGCAGGCAGACCGCCGCCTTGAACGCGGCGCAGCGGCGGACGTCGAGCGGGTCGTGCAGGTTCTCGCCCGCGAGCAGGCTCGTCTTCACGACCTCCGCCATCCCCTCCAGCCGCTCCCGGGCCGGCAGCGTCTCGAGCAGCAGCGGGTCGATCAGCGTCCGGACGGGCCAGTGGAAGGCGCCGACGAGGTTCTTGCCCTGCGGCAGGTCGATCGCGGTCTTGCCGCCGATCGCGGCGTCGACCTGCGCGACGAGCGACGTCGGCACCGGCACCCAGTCGATGCCGCGCAGGTACGTCGCCGCGGCGAAGCCGGCGGCGTCGGTCGTGCAGCCGCCCCCGAGCGCGACGAGCGTGCCGGCGCGGTCGAGGCGGAGCGCCTGCCAGAGCCGGTCGAGCGCGGTCAGCGTCTTCGCCTCCTCGCCCGCGGGCAGCTCGTGCACCTCGGCGAGCTTCGAGCCGAGCGCGAGCTGTGCGTCCATGCCGTGGATGCCGCCGACGTTCGGGTCGGTGACGAGCGCGGCCGGGCCGGCGACGATCTCGCCGAGCCGCTGCAGGGCGCCGTCCTCGACGAGAACGCCGGCGACCGCGAGCGCGACGTCCTGCTCGTCGTGCGCGACGAAGTCCGCCACACGCGCGTACGTCGTCCGGCGAGCCGCGAAGAGCCGCCGGAACTCGCCCTCGTCCTGCGCGAGCGGCCGATCCGAGCCGCGCGACCGCGCCCAGCACGTCTCCACGTCGGTGTCCAGCCAGATCACGTCGGCCCGCTGCTGCAGCAGCTCCGCGACGCGCGGGATCGTCACGGCGCCGCCGCCGAGGTCGATCAGCACCGGCGGGCCGTCCAGCGCCGCCGCGACGACCTCCGCCTCGCGCGCGCGGAAGGCCTCCTCTCCGTGCTCGAACAGCTCGATCGGAACGTCGTCGTCCGTCGACCGCACGGGGATCCCGAGCGCCCTCGCAACGGTCGTCTTGCCCGCGCCCATGAAGCCCACGAGCGCGACGTGCCGGATCAGAGCCGCTCCAGGTAGGCCCGGTGCGCGGCGACGAAGTCGCCGATCGCGTCGCCGCCGAACTTCTCGCGCGCGGCGCGCGCGAGCTCGAAGGCGACCGCCGACTCGGCGACGACGGCGAGCGCCTCGACGGCGGAGACGTCGCTGCGCTCGACGAGCGCCTGCGCCGGCTCCCCGGTCGCGAGGTCGACCGACGCGAGCGGGCGCATCAGCGTCGGCAGCGGCTTCATCGAGCAGCGGACGACCACCTCCTCGCCGTTCGACATGCCGCCCTCGATCCCGCCGGCGTGGTTCGTCTTCCGCCGCAGCCCGGGATAGATCTCGTCGTGCGCCTGCGAGCCGCGGAGGCCGGCGAGCTCCTTGCCGTCGCCGATCTCGACGCTCTTGACGGCCTGGATCCCCATCAGCGTCGCTGCGAGCCGCGTGTCGAGCCGGTCCTCCTTGCGCGCGTACGAGCCGAGCCCGGGCGGGACGCCGGTCGCGCGCACGACGGCGGTGCCGCCGAGCGTGTCGCGATCCCTGCGCGCCTCGTCGACCGCGTCGGGGTCGGCGCCGTGCTCGGGCAGCGCCTCGCCGCGCACCTCGACGCCGATCGCGGCCAGCAGCGCCTTCGCGACCCCGCCCGCGGCGACGTGGACGGCGGTGTGCCGCGCGGACGCGCGCTCGAGCGCGTTCCGGACGTCGTCGTGAGCGTACTTCTGCACCCCGGCGAGGTCGGCGTGGCCCGGCCGCGGCAGCGTCACCGGCTTCGTCCCCTTTCCCTGCGCCTCGCCGTCCGGCGGCCACGGGCTCATCCCCCACGTCCAGTTCCTGTGGTCGCGGTTGCGGACGACGAGCGCGAGCGGCGTCCCGAGCGTGCGCCCGTGACGGAGGCCGGCGAGCACCTCGACCTCGTCCGTCTCGATCTGCTGCCGCGGCGAGCGGCCGTAGCCCTGCTGGCGGCGGCGGAGGTCGGCGTCGATCGCGGCGCGGTCGAGCTCGAGTCCGGCCGGCAGGCCGCTGACGATCGCGACGAGCGCGGGGCCGTGCGACTCGCCGGCGGTGGAGAGCTCGAGCGTCATGCCGCCAACCCTACGGCGCGGCGCATGACGTCGACCGGGGCGGGCACGCCCGTCCAGAGCTCGAACGAGGCCGCGCCCTGCGCGACGAGCACGTCGAGGCCGTCGAGGACGGTCGCGCCCGCCGCCGCCGCGGCCGCCGCGGTCGCGCTGCGCGGGTAGGGCAGGTCGACGAGCGTCTGCCCCTGCCGCAGCTCGACGAGCACCTCGTCGCGGACCGGCGTCGCGTTGACGACGACGTCCGCCTCGGCCACGTCCCGCGGCGGCCAGTCCGTGCGCCGCGAGAACACGCGCGCCTGCGGCAGCGCCTGCCGGAACGCCGCCGCCGCTCCCCCGTCCCCGAGGATCACCGGCAAGTAACAGGCTGTTACTTGCGAGAGGATCGCCGTGTCGGTCGACTCGCCGCGGCCGCCGGGGAGGATCGTGTTCACCGAGGGAAGGTCGGAGCCGAGGATCCGCGCGACCGCCTGCTTGTGCGGCGCGGTCACGTTCGCGCCGGCGAAGCCGAGCGCGTCGAGGCCGCGCACGGCGTCCTCGAGCCGCTCCGGCTCGACGTCGAGCGCGACATAGACCCAGTCGAGCGCCCGCGCCGCGAAGGCCGCGTTCTGCATCCGCGGCGACAGGGAGTGCGAGACGGGATGGCCGAGCAGCGCGACGACGCGCGTCACTTGTAGCCGTAGGCGATCTCGTGGTTCACGAAGTCCTGGAAGCTCGCGGTGAAGTAGTGGTGGATCTTGTCGGGCTTGCGGACGAAGTACAGGTAGTCGACGTGCGCGGGATGCGCCGCCGCCTGCATCGACGCCAGCCCAGGATTGCCGATCGGCGTCGGCGGCAGCCCCAGGAACTTGCGCGTGTTGTACGGGTTGTCGCTGTTCAGCTGCGACTCGAGCAGCGACTGCGTCCCCGGCACGTGCAGGCCGTAGCGGATCGTCGCGTCGATCCCGAGCGGCATCCGCGCCTTCAGCCGGTTGTAGATCACCGCCGCGACGAGCGGGCGCTCGTCGGGGGCGACCGTCTCGCCCTCGATCATCGAGGCGATGATCAGCACGTCGTACGGCGTCAGCTGCTTCTTGCGCGCGTACGCGAGGTCGATCGTCCCCCAGTTGCGGCGGAACGCGACCAGCTGGTCCTCGACGAGCTGCCGCGACGTCGTGTTGCGGAGGAAGTCGTAGGTGGCCGGGAAGAGGAAGCCCTCGAGCGGCCGCTTCTTCGAGCCGAACCCGGCGACGGCGCGCGGCTGCGACCAGTGCAGGTAGCCGCGCGAGCTCAGCTGCACGTGCTTGTGCGACTTCCGCTCGGCGATCTTCGCGACGACGCCGACCCGGTGCGCCATCTCCACGCGCGTGTAGCCCTCCGGGAAGATGATCCGGAAGGGCTTCGGCGGGGGCGCGACGGCGGTCGTCGCCGGCGCCGCGCTCCGGTGGTTCCGCACGGCGAGCACGAGCCCGGCGATCACCGCCGCCGCGACGAGCAGCGCGCCGAGCGCGACGAGACGGCGGACGAGGATCCGCCGGCGCGACACCTGCCGGGGCGGCGGCCCCGGCCGAGGCGGCATCACGCCGGGCCGGCGCTCGACCACGCGAGGAAGCTGGAGAGGAGGTGCGCCGCGGCGCGCGCGTCGAGGTCGGAGTCCGACGGCGTCTGCTGCGCCAGGTCGGTGGTGAAGCGCTCGTCGAACATCACCACCGGCACGTCGAGGAGCTTGCGCAGGCGGTTCGCGAACTGCTCGCTCGCGCGCGCCTGGCGGCCGCGCGCGCCCTGCAGCGTCAGCGGCAGGCCGACGATCACCTGCTCGACCGACTCGCCGCGCACGAGCGCGACGAGCTCGTCCATCCCGCGCTGCGTGTGGGCGCGCTCGACGACCGCGAGGGGCCGCGCGATCGTGCCGCTCGGGTCGGAGACGGCGACGCCGGTCCGCACCGATCCGTAGTCGAGCGCCATCACCTTCACGTCACGAGCGCCTTCGCCGCCGCAAGCGCGTCGCCGATCCCGTCCGGGTTCTTGCCGCCCGCCTCGGCGAGCGTCGGCTTGCCGCCCCCGCCGCCGCCGATGTGCCGGCCGAGCTCGCGCACGACCTGCACCGCGTCGAGGCCACGGTCGACGAGCGCCTGGTCGAAGTTGACGACGAGGAAGGCCCGGCCGTCGTCGCGCGAGGCGACGATCGCGCCGGCCGCCTTCTCCTGCTGGCGCAGCCGGTCGGAGAGGTCGCGCAGGGGGCCGCCCTTGACGCCGGCGGTCTGCGCGAGGACGACGTCGCCGGCGCGCTCGAGCTGCGCCGCCTCCGCCTCCTGCTGCTGCCTCGGCTTCTCCTTGCGGGCGCGCTCGAGCTCGCCGCGCAGCGCGTCCGCCTCCCGGGCCTGCGCCCGGAGGTAGGCGAACGCCTCGCCGGCGGTGACCGCCTCGATCCGCCGGGCGCCGGCGCCGACCGCCTGCTCGCGCGTGATCACGAACGGCCCGACCTCGGCGGTCGAGCCGACGTGCGTCCCGCCGCACAGCTCGCGCGACCAGCCGTCCACGTCGACGAGCCTGACGACGTCGCCGTACTTCTCGCCGAAGAGCATCATCGCCCCGAGCTCGCGCGCTTCCGCCTGGGTCGTCTCGTAGATCCGCACGGGGTGGTTGGCGAAGACGCGCTCGTTGACGATCTCGGTCACGCGCTCCTGCTCCTCGCTCGTGAGCGCGTGCGGATGCGTGAAGTCGAAGCGGAGCTTGTCGGGCCGCACCGCCGAGCCCGCCTGCCGGACGTGGTCGCCGAGCACCTCCTGCAGCGCCTTGTGCAGCAGGTGCGTCGCCGTGTGGTTCGCCATCGTCGGGTAGCGGACGTTCCACGGGACGACCGCGCGCACCCGGTCGCCCTGCGCGAAGCCGGCGCCCTCGAAGACGAGCTCCTGGTCGTTCTCGAGCCGCAGCGCCTCGACGAGCTCGGCGCGCGTACCGTCCTCCTTCTCGATCCAGCCCGCGTCGGCGACCTGGCCGCCGCCGGCGGGATAGAAGGGCGACTCCTCGAGCTTCGCCTGGAACAGCCCGTCGCCGAGCTCCTCGAAGGCGGTGATCGTCGTCAGGACGTCCGTGCGCTCGTAGCCGACGAACTCGGAGCGGGACGTGCCCGGGAAGCGCACCTGCGACTGGGAGCCGCCGCCGCGGCGGGAGATCTCGCGGTGCTGCTCCATCTGGCGCGTGTACTCCTCCTCGTTCAGCGCGAGCCCGCGCTCGCGCGCGAGCTCCTCGGTCAGCTCGATCGGGAAGCCGTACGTCGCCTGCAGCGTGAACGCGTCCTCGCCGGAGATCTCGCCGCGCCCGGCCGCCTCCTCGAAGTGCTTCATCCCGCGCTCGAGGGTCTTCGCGAACTGCTCCTCCTCGGCGGTCAGCACCTCGGCGATCTCGCGCCGGTGCTCGACGAGCTCGGGATACGCCTCGCCCATCTGCTCGATCACGGCCTCGGAGAGGCCGGCGAGGAACGGCGCCTGCATGCCGATGCGCAGCCCGTGCTGCGCGGCGCGGCGGACGATCCGGCGCAGGACGTAGCCGCGCCCCTCGTTCGACGGCGTGACGCCGTCGCCGACGAGGAACGTCATCCCGCGCCCGTGGTCGGCGAGCACGCGATGCGCCTTCGTCGCGTCGGCCGAGTCGCCGTAGGCGACGCCGGAGTTGGCGGCGACCCAGGCCATGATCGTCTGGTAGCCGTCGGTGTCGTAGACGGACGGCACCTGCTGGACGATCCGCGCCGTCCGCTCGAGCCCGAGCCCGGTGTCGATGTTCTGCTTCGGAAGGTCGGTGAGCGTCCCGTCCGGGTGCAGCTCGTACGCCATGAAGACGAGGTTCCAGAACTCGAGGAAGCGCTCGCAGCGGGTGCAGCCGGGCTTGCAGTCGGGCTCGCCGCAGCCGGTCTCCTCGCCCCAGTCGTAGTAGATCTCGCTGTCCGGGCCGCAGGGCCCCGGCCCGCCGACCGACCAGAAGTTCTCGGACGACGGCAGCGGCACGATCCGCTCCGGCGGCATCCCGACCTGCTGCCAGAGGTCGATCGCGACCTGGTC
>DASSSR010000087.1:0-30686 GCA_035708345.1 Gaiellaceae bacterium | reverse complement strand
CGTCGCGCGTGCCGCGCTGTCGGCGCTCGCCACCGGCATCCTGCTCTTCCTGCTCTGGGACGTGCTCTCCGGCGCGGTCGAGCCGATCGAGGCGGCGCTGAACGACCGCACATGGGGGCGCTTCGCATGGCTGTCGGCGCTCGGCGCGGGCGGCTTCGCGCTCGGGCTGATGGGCCTCGTCCACTACGCGGTCTGGATGCGACGGCGCGCCAGCCGGCGCGTCACGACGATGGTGGGGCCGGGCGCGGCCGCCGTCGACGAGTTCCGGCACCGCACCTGGCTCGACACGCTCACGCCCGGCAAGCAGCTCGCCCTCCTGATCGCGGTCGGGATCGGCGTCCACAACTTCGGCGAGGGGCTCGCGATCGGCCAGGCCGCCGCGACCGGCGCAGCGTCGCTCGCGGTGACGCTGATCGTCGGCTTCGCGCTCCACAACGCGACCGAGGGGTTCGGGATCTGCGGGCCGATCACCGGCGAGGGGACGACGCCGACGTGGGGCTTCCTCGCGCTGCTCGGCCTGATCGGCGGCGGCCCGACCTTCCTCGGCACGCTGCTCGGCCAGGCGTGGTCGAGCGAGGCGCTCTCCGTCGTCTTCTTCGCGATCGCCGCCGGCTCGATCCTCTACGTCGTCCAGGAGCTGTTCGCGGTCAACCGCAAGTACGGCCACACGGTGCTCGTCACCTGGCTCGTGCTCGCCGGCGTCCTGCTCGGCTTCGCCACCGACTTCGTCGTCGACGCCGCCGGGCTGTGACGCCCGAACGGCTGCGCGAGATCGCGGCCGCGGCGAAGGGGCACTGGGGCTACGACCCTCAGCTCGTCGCCGACTGGGCGGCCGGGATGCGGCTGCCGGCGGAGCCGCTGCTCGCCGAGCGCGGCGGCCGCGTCGTCGGCTGGGCCTCGGTCGAGCGGCGCGGCGACGTGCTCTGGCTCGAGGACCTGTGGGTCGAGCCGGCGGCGATGGGGCAGGGCGTCGGCCGCGAGCTGTTCGAGCGGGCGCGCTCGCTCGGCGCCGGCTGCACGCGGATGGAGTGGGAGGCCGACCCGAACGCCGTCCCGTTCTACGAGCACCTGGGCGCGGCGTACCTCCGCGACTCGAAGCCGTCGGCGTGGGGGCGGGTGCTGCCCGTCTATGGCTGCGAGCTCCGGCGGCCGAGCCGCCGGAGCGCGGCCGAAGACCGCGGCCGCGAAGCGCGGCCGCAGGGGCATTAGCCTCGACGTGTGAAGCTCGCGTCGGTCTATCCGCTCGTGACCGCCCGCGCGGTCGCGCGCCCGTTCACGTACGAGGTGCCGGACGAGGTGGAGCGCGGCGCGATCGTCGACGTCCGCTTCGGGAACGCGCGCCGGCGCGGGATCGTCACCGAGGTCGGCGTCGCGCCGCCGGACGGCGTCTCCGTGGCGCCGGTGGAGCGCGTGGCGGAGTCGCTCTCGCCGGCGCTCGTCGACCTCGCGCTCTGGCTCGCCGACTACTACGGCTCGACGCCGGCGCGGGCGTTGCAGCTCGTCGCGCCGTACCAGGCGAAGCGGCGCGGCGAGCGGCGGTCGATCGACGGCGCGCTGCCGGCGGAGGCGCCGCCCGCGAGCCTCTCGCCGTCGCAGGAGGCCGCGCTCGCGCGCATCGCCGCCGCGGGCTCGGGCAACTTCCTGCTCTGGGGCGCGACGGGCAGCGGCAAGACGGAGGTCTACATCCGCGCGTGCGAGGCCGCGCTCGCGCGCGGCCGCGGGGCGATCGTGCTCGTGCCGGAGATCGCCCTGACGCCGCAGACGCTCGGCCGCTTCCGCGCGCGCTTCGGCGACCGCGTCGCCGTGCTCCACTCGGCGCTCTCGGACGCGGAGCGGCGCGACGAGCGCGAACGGATCGCCTCGGGCGAGGCGTCGGTCGTGATCGGCGCGCGCTCCGCCGTGTTCGCGCCGGTGCCGTCTCTCGGCGTCGTCTGCGTCGACGAGGAGCACGACCCCTCCTACAAGCAGGAGTCGGACCCGCGCTACGACGCGCGCACGGTCGCCGCGAAGCGCGCGGCGCTCGAGGGCGCCGTCGCGGTCTTCGGCTCGGCGACGCCGCGGCCCGAGTCGTGGGCCTCGCTCGAGCGGCTCGAGCTCGGCGGCCGGATCGCGGCGCCGCTGCCGACCGTGCGCGTCGTCGACCTGCGCCGCGAGCGTGGGTATCCGCTCTCGGCGCCGCTGCTCGCCGAGCTGGGCGCGGTCGCGGAACGCCGCGGTAAGGCGATCCTGCTCCTGAACCGCCGCGGCCTCTCGCCGGCGATCCACTGCCGCGCCTGCGGCGAGACGCGCCGCTGCCCGAACTGCGACGTCGCCCTGACGCTCCATCAGGACCAGTCGCTCCGGTGCCACCACTGCGGGCGGCTCGAGCGGCTCGGCGACGTCTGCCCTGCGTGCGGCTCCGCGGAGCTCGCGCGCATCGGCGCCGGCACGCAGAAGCTCGAGCGCGAGCTCGCGAAGCAGCTGCCGGAGCTGGAGGTGATCCGCCTCGACGCGGACGTCGACGACGTGCGCGCGCGGCTCGAGCGCTTCGCGCGCACGGAGCGCGCCGTGCTCGTCGGCACGCAGATGGTCGCGAAGGGCCACCACTTCCCCGGCGTCGAGCTCGCCGCCGTCGTCGACGCCGACACCGGGCTCGGGCTGCCCGACTTCCGCGCCGAGGAGCGGACGTTCCAGCTGCTGACGCAGCTCGCCGGCCGCAGCGGCCGCGACGCGCCGGGCCGCGTGATCGTGCAGACGTTCCAGCCGGACTCGCGCGCCGTCGCGTTCGCGGCCCGCCACGACGTCGCCGGCTTCAACGCGGGCGAGCTCGAGCGCCGGTGCGCGCTCGGCTACCCGCCGTTCCGCCACCTCGTGCGCGTCGTCGTCAGCGGGCCCGAGCTCCCCGACGCCCTGCGCGCGCTCGAGGAGCTGCGCGACGGCCTCCCCGGCGACGAGCTGCTCGGCCCGGCGCCGCTGCTGCGCCTGCGCGGCAGGCAGCGGGCGCAGCTCGTCGGCAAGAGTGACCGGCCGCGGGCGCTCGCGACGCGGCTCGCCGCGCTGCTCGCCGCCGCGGCGCCGGCGATGCGCCGCCGCGGCCTGGCCGCCGTCGTCGACGTCGACCCGCAGTCGCTGTAAGGCGCACGACCGGGCCCCGCGATCGTCCGGGCGCCGGCCGTCTCAGCCGTCGGCCGCCCGGCGCCCGGCGGAGGCGCGATCCGGCGGCCACCGCTCGAGGATCCAGCCGGCGTCCAGCGGCTCCCGCCGATACGGCCTGCCGTTGATCTTGACGAAGTCGCGCGTGCGCGGGTCCATCGGCAGCCGCGCCTCGGCGGGGAAGTTGCGGTTGTGCCGCTCGATCAGCTCGTTCACCTGCGCGAAGCTCCACGCCGCCGCCGTCTCGCGCCAGAGCCGCGCGAACTCGGCGGCGTCCTCCGTCGCCGCCGCGAGCGCGTGCCACGCCTCGTCGAGCTGCCGCTCGTGACGGTCGAGCTCGTCCTCGATCGCGCGCAGCCGCCGCATCCAGATCGTCGGCCCGCCGAGCGCGCGGATCGCCGAGTCGGCGTCCGGGCGGAAGTTGCGCAGGCGCTGCCGCAGCGGCTGCCCCTTCACCGGGCTCGTCGCGAGCTCCTCGTCGAGCAGCCGGCGCTCCTCGCGGTCGCGCGGCGTCTCCGGGCGGATCGCGCCCTGGCTCATGATCTCCCGGAGCTCACGCTTGTCCACTCTGGCTAGTGTGCCGAGCGCATGGACGAGCAGGTCGAGGGACAGGTCGTCGAGGAGGAGCTCGACCCCGAGCGCGAGACCCGCCGCCGCTTCGCGCTCGCGCAGATCCGGCAGTACCCGGACGCGGCGCTGAAGATGAAGGCGCGGCCGGTGGCGGAGTTCGACGAGCAGCTCGTCACGCTCGCCGACCGGATGAAGCGGCTGATGCACGACGCGAACGGGATCGGCCTCGCGGCGACCCAGGTCGGCGTGCTGCAGCGGCTGTTCGTCTTCCAGCCGGACGAGGGCGACGCGGTCGCGGTCGTCAACCCGGAGATCCTCGAGCGCAGCGACGAGACGGACGTCGCCGACGAGGGCTGCCTCTCGATCCAGGGCGTCACGGTGCCGGTCGAGCGCTCGCTCGAGGTCGTGCTCGTCGGCAAGGACGAGCGCGGCGGGGACGTCCGCTTCGAGCTCGACGGCTACGCCGCGCGCTGCGTCCAGCACGAGAGCGACCACCTGGACGGCGTGCTGATGATCGATCGCACGACGCCGGAGGCGCGCAAGGAGGCGCTCTCCGTCCTGCGTCCGCGCATCGTGCTCAGCTGAGGCGCGTGCTCGAGGGCGCCACCGTCGTCGTCCGGCGCGGGGAGCAGTACCTCGTCCTGCACCGCGCGGTGCACGACCACGACGGCGACTGGGCCTGGGGGCCGCCCGGGGGGCTCCGCGACGAGGGCGAGACGTACGAGCAGACGGCGGCGCGCGAGCTGCTCGAGGAGACGGGACTCGATCTGCCGCTGACGCTCGTGCAGGCCGGGCCCTGGACGACGTTCGTCGCGGAGGCGCCGGCCGACGCGGACGTCGTGCTCAGCCACGAGCACGATCGCTGCGAATGGCTGCCGCTCGAGGATGCGTGCGTGCGCTGCCTCCCCGACGTCGTCGCGGCCGGGATCCGCGCCGCGTCGTGAAGCTCGCGGTCGCAGCGACGGCCCCGTTCGGCGCCGACGTGCTCGAACGCCTCGCCCGCCGGCACGAGATCGCGCTGCTGCTGACGCGCCCGGACAAGCCGCGCGGCCGCGGGCGCACGCTGCAGCCGACCCCGGCGAAGCAGGTCGCGGAGCGGCTCGGCATCCCGGTCGCGCAGCCGGCGAAGCTCGGCGACGGCGTCGAGATCCCCGCCGAGGTGACCGTCGTCTGCGCGTACGGGCTGCTGATCCCCGAGTCGCTGCTCGGCCGCGGGCTCTGGCTGAACGTGCACCCGTCGCTGCTGCCGCGCTGGCGCGGCGCGGCACCGGTCGAGCGCGCGCTGATGGCGGGCGACGAGCGGACCGGCGTGACGATCCACGAGACGGTGAAGGCGCTCGACGCGGGCCCGATCGCCGCGCAGGAGGCCTTCGACGTCGCACCGGAGGACGACGCCGGCGCGGTCTACGCGCGCAGCGCCGAGGTGGCGGCGCGGCTGCTCGAGCGGGTGCTGCCCGGGCCGACGTTCGCGCCGCAGCCCGAGCAGGGCGTCACGTACGCCGACAAGATCACCGCGGCCGACCGCGAGCTCGACCCGGCGCGCCCGGCCCGGGAGAACGTGAACGTCGTGCGCGCGCTCTCGCCGCACATCGGCGCGCGGCTCGGCGACCTGCTCGTCTGGAAGGCGCGCGTCGGCGAGGACGGGAGCTTCGAGCCGCTCGAGGTGCAGCCGCCGGGCGGCCGCCGGATGGCCTACGACGCGTACCTCCGTGGCCGGCGTTAGCCCGGCGCGGCGCGCGGCCTACGAGACGCTGCTGCGCGTCTTCGAGCAGGATGCGTACGCCGACCGCGCGTTCCGCACCGCGGCGCGGGAGCTCGACGAGCGGGAGCGCGCGTTCGCGCAGCGGCTCGCGTACGGTGCCGTGCAGCGCGTGCGCACGCTCGACTACGCGATCCACGAGCTCGGCAAGCGGCCGGTGCGCAAGCTCGACCCGCCCGTGCGCGCCGCGCTCCGCCTCGGTGCGTACCAGCTCGGCTACACCGACACGGCGCCGCACGCGGCCGCGAACGAGTCGGTCGAGCTGGTCCGCCGCGCGCGGCTGGAGCGGGCCGTCCCGTTCACGAACGCCGTCATGCGGCGGCTCGCCGCCGGCATCCGCGGGCTGCTCAACTCGCTGCCCGACGGCGCGCTGAAGGAGTCGTACCCCGACTGGATCCACGAGACGTTCGTGCGCGACCTCGGCGCGGCGGGCGCGCTCGCGCTCGAGCGGGCGATGAACGAGCCGCTCGAGACCGTCGTCCGGGGCGAGCCGGTCGGCGAGCCGACCGACGTCCCGGGCGCGTACCGCGTCGACCGCGTCGACGAGCGCCTCGTCGCGGCCGGGCGGATCTGGCCGCAGAGCCGCGGCTCCCAGGTCGCCGGCCTCGCCGTCGGCGCGCGCGACGGCGAGCGGATCCTCGACCTCTGCGCCGCCCCCGGCGGCAAGACGGGCCAGCTCGCGGGCGAGGTGACCGCGGTGGAGATCGACCCCGGCCGCGCGAGCGAGCTGCGGGCGAACCTCGCGACGATGGGCCGCGGCGACGTCGCCGTCGTCGAGGCCGACGGCACCGACCTGCCGCCGGAGCTGACCGGCTTCGACCGTGTCCTGCTCGATGCGCCCTGCTCGGGCCTGGGCGTCCTCTCGCAGCGGCCCGACCTGCGCTGGCGCGCGCGGCCGCTGCCGGAGCTCCAGCTGGCGCTCCTGCGCGCCGCGGCCGAGCGCGTGCGGCCGGGCGGCACGATCGTCTACTCCGTCTGCACCGTCAACGCCGACGAGAACGAGGCGGTGGTCGACGCGAGCGGGCTCGAGGTGGACGGGACGCTGGCGGCCGACTGGCCGCAGTTCGTCCACCCGCGCCGGCCGGAGTTCCTGCTGACCCTGCCGCACGTGCACGGGACGAGCGGCTTCTTCGTCAGCCGACTGAGGGCGTAGAGTCGGCCCGCGGCTGTGGCCTGGCGCGACTGGATCAGGACGGTGGAGATCGAGCCGTCGCTCTACGCGGCGGATTTCGCCAACCTCGGCGAGCAGATCGACGTGCTCCTGCGCACGGGTGCGCGCGTCTTCCACTTCGACGTCGGCGACGGCCACTTCGTCGAGCCGGTGACGATCGGGCCGGTCGTCCTGCAGGCGGTCGCGCCGCTCGTGCACGCCGCGGGCGGCGCCGTCGACTGCCACCTGATGGTCGACAACCCCGTGCGCCACTTCCCGCAGATCGCGCGCGCGGGCGGCGACAGCGCGACGTTCCACTACGAGGTGGTCGACGACGTGCCCGGGACGATCGCGGCCGCGCGCGAGCACGGCCTGCAGGTCGGCGTCGCGTTCAACCCCGAGACCGAGCCGGAGCCCGTCGCCGCGGCCGCCGGCGACGCCGACCTCGTGCTCTGCATGAGCATCCATCCGGGCTACTCCGGCCAGGAGTTCATGCCCGAGGCGCTCGACCGCATCCGCCGGCTGCGCGCGGCGCTGCCGGAGCACGTGTACGTCCAGGTCGACGGCGGGATCGACAACGACAACGTGCGGAGCGTCCACGACGCCGGCGCCGCGCTGATGGTGGCCGGCAGCGCGATCTTCGCGCGCGAGGACCTGCCGCGCGCGTACCGCCGTCTGGTGCAGGCGCTCGCGTAGTAGCTTGGGCGCATGAGCGAGCAGTGGCCGGGCGACGAGCCCGACGAGCCGGAAGAGGCGGACGCCGCCGAGGGCGACGCCGACGACGAGCCCGAGCTGCGCGTCGTCGAGCACGACGAGGCGGACGGGCTGCACGTGCCGGACGACGTCGAGCTGCTCGAGGGCGAGGTGCGCGGCACGAGGCGCGGCGTCGGGATCGTGCTCTCGCGGGCGAACGCAGCCGCCGCCGACGCGATGCTGCAGGCCGCGCTCGAGGAGCTCGACGCGGTGCACGTCGGCCGCGAGCACGTGACGGTGATGCTCGTGCCGGGCGCGTTCGAGCTCGCGCTCGGCGCGATGGCGCTCGCGAAGACGCGCCGCTACGCGTGCATCGTCGCGCTCGGCGACGCGACCGACCACGGCGTGATCGCGTCGGAGACCGCCTCGGGCCTGCAGCTCGCGGCGCTCGAGACGGGCGTCCCGGTCGCGTTCGGGGTGCTGATCGAGGCGGGCGACGCGGCGGAGCGGGCGACGGAGGCCGTGCGCCGCGCGCTCGAGATGTCCGACCTCTTCCAGCAGCTCCGCGCCGCGGCGAAGGCGCACTAGACCCCTTCCGCTACACTGGCGCGCCGATGTCCAAGGTCTGCGCGGTTTGCGGCAAGAAGCCGAGCTTCGGTCACCACCGGAGCCACTCGATGGTCGCCACGAAGCGGCGGTTCGACCCGAACCTCCAGCGCGTCCGCGTGCTCTTGCGGGGCAAGGCCCAGCGTGCCTACGTTTGCACGCGGTGCCTGAAGGCCGGGAAAGTCCAGAAGGCCGTCTAAGCGGCCTTCTCCGCGAGCGCTGGGTCGACCTGCAGGTCGACCGGATGGCGCGCCGCCCCTGGGGACGCGCCGCGCGGCGGACGTACGGCTCGCCGACCTCGCACGACTTCCTCTGGCCGCAGCTGCTCGAGGCGCTGGAGCTCGAGCGCGAGGATCGGCTGCTCGACGTCGGCTGCGGCGGCGGCGCGTTCATGCGCCACGTGCTCTCGACCGTCCGCTGCAAGGTCGCGGGCGTCGACCACAGCCGCGCGATGATCCGGCTCGCGGCGCCGTACGCGGCGCTCGGCGACGCGCAGGCGCTCCCGTTCGAGACCGGCTACTTCACCGCCGTCGCCTCGATCCAGGCGTTCATGTTCTTCCCGGACCAGCTGCAGGCGCTGCGGGAGATGCTGCGCGTGCTCGACCCGGAGCGCGGCCGCGCGGCGATCTGGACGGCCGCCCCCGAGGCGGCGGGGACCCCGGCGGCGCCCGAGCCCGTCGCCAGCCGCGCGCGGCTGCACGACGACGAGGAGCTCGTCGAGCTCGCACGACGGGCCGGCTTCGGCCGCGCGGAGCTCGCCGCGCGCGACGAGTGGGCGCAGCTCCTGCTCGCGCAACCTTGAGCCCCTCGCGGTGGTCGAATACGGGCGATGCAGCTCTCCACCTCGCTCGGCCGCATCTCGATCGCCAGCGACGCGATCGCGCAGATCGTCGCCGAGACCGTGCGCGAGTCGTACGGCGTCGTCGGGATGGCGGGAAAGCGCTGGCTGCCCGCGCGCGCGACACGCGGGATCGAGGTCGGCCGCGACGGCGACGCGGTGACGATCGACGTGCACGTGGTCGTCGAGTACGGGCTCAACCTGGCGGAGGTGGCGGCGTCGGTGCGCAACCGCGTCGGCTACGAGGTCGAGCGGCTGACCGGGCTGCCCGTGCGCAGCGTCGAGGTGCACGTCGACGACGTGAAAGGGGCGCGATGAGCCTGAACGGCGACCTCGACGTCATGCGCAGGCTCGCCGACGCGGCGCTCGCGTCGCTGGAGGCGAACCGGGAGCGCATCGACGACCTGAACGTCTATCCCGTCCCCGACGGCGACACGGGCACGAACCTGACGATGACGGTGCGCGCGGTCGTGGACGCGGTCGACGCGACGTCCGCGGCCAGCCGCGAGTCGCTCGCGCGCGACGTCTCGCGCGGCGCGCTGATGGGCGCCCGCGGCAACTCGGGCGTCATCTTCTCGCAGATCGTCCGCGGCGCCGCCGACGTGCTCGGCGCCACCGACTCCGCGCCGATCGACGTCGACACGGCGGCGCGCGCGCTCCGCGGCGCGACCGACGCGGCCTACCGCGCCGTCCGCCGGCCCGTCGAGGGGACGATGCTCTCGGTGATCCGCGAGCTCGCCGAGGAGGCGGAGACGCAGGCCGCGAACGGGAAGCCGCCGGTCGCGGAGCTGCTCGGCCGGCTCGTGCAGCGCGGGGAGGAGGCGGTCGCGCGCACGCCGGAGCAGCTGCAGGTGCTGCGCGACGCCGGCGTCGTCGACGCGGGCGGGGCGGGGCTGCTCGAGCTCGTGCGCGGCGTCGCCGCTGCGGTGCGCGGCGAGGCGCTGCCGGGGCCGCCGCCGCCGACCGAGGGGATCGGGGCTGCGGCGATCCACCAGGAGCTCTCGCGCTACCGCTACTGCACCGTCTTCCTGATCGAGGGGACGGAGCTCGACCGCGCCGGGCTCGAGGCCGAGCTGGAGCGGCTCGGCGACTCGCTGCTCGTCGTCGGCGACGCGGGCGCGGTGAAGGTGCACGTGCACACCGACGACCCCGGCGCGGCGCTCTCGATCGGCACCCGCGTCGGCACGGTCGACCGGATCGAGATCGCGAACATGCACGAGCAGACGCAGCAGCGGGAGGAGCGGCTGCTCGCCGCCGTCCCCGACGCGCCCGCGGCCGCGTGCGGCGTCGTCGCGGTCGTCGCCGGCGAGGGCAACCGGGGGCTGTTCGAGAGCCTCGCCCAGCCGGTCGGCCCGATCCGCGTCGTCGAGGGCGGGCAGACGATGAACCCGTCGACCGCCGACCTGCTGCGCGCGGTGCAGTCGCTCGACGCCGAGCAGGCGGTGCTGCTGCCGAACAACTCGAACATCCTGCTCGCCGCCGAGCACGCGGCCGCGAACGCCGACCGGACGGTCGAGGTCGTGCCGACCACCTCGATCCCCGCCGGCCTCGCCGCGCTCCTCTCCTTCGACGGCTCGCGGGGCGCTGCCGAGAACGCGGCGGAGATGCGCGACGCGATCGCGGCGGTCGCGGCCGGCGAGGTGACGATCGCCTCGCGCGACGCGGAGATCGAGGGCGTCGAGATCCGCAGGGGCCGCTGGCTCGGGCTCGCCGGCGACGCGCCGGTCGCCGCGGCGGAGACGTTCGAGGACGCCGCCTTCGCCGTCGTCGAGGCGCTGCTCGCGGAGCCGCGCGGGCTGCTGACGCTGCTCGCCGGGGAAGAGGCGCCGCCGCTCGACGCCCTGCTGGAGCGGATCGAGCGCGCGTACGCGGAGCTCGAGGTCGACGTGCAGCAGGGCGGGCAGCCGCACTACCACCTGCTGCTGTCCGCCGAGTAATCTCCCTCGCCGTGGCGCGGCCGGTGCGGATCCTCCTCGTCGAGGACAACCAGGTGTTCCGCGACGCGCTCGAGCTGCTGCTCGGCATGCGTGCGGACGTCGAGGTCGTCGCCGCCGTCGCCGACGGGACGCAGGCCCTGCCCGCAGCGGAGCAGCACCGGCCCGACGTCGTGCTGATGGACTATCGGCTGCCGGGCATGGACGGCGTCCAGGCGACCGCGGCGCTGCGCGAGGCGCACCCCGAGATCGCCGTGGTCGTCCTCACCGCCTCCGCGAACTCGCGGGAGATCGACGCGCTCTACGCCGCGGGCGCGGCCGCCTGCCTGACGAAGGACCAGGAGCTCGAGACGATCGTCGACGCCGTCAAGGGCGCGGCCGCGTGAACCTCGACGCGCGCAACACCGCGATCGTCCTCGACTCGACCGCCGACTATCCCGACGCTCAGGAGCGTCATCCGAGCTGGCGCGTCGTGCCGCTCTACGTCAACTTCGGCACCGAGAGCTTCAAGGACGGCGTCGAGCTGGGCGCGCACGACTTCTACGAGCGGCTGCGCGCGAGCGAGACGATGCCGACGACCTCCCAGCCGACGCCGGGCGACTTCCGCGCCGTCTACGACGAGCTCTCGGGCTACGAGCGGATTCTCTCGCTGCACCTCGCGTCGAATCTGTCGGGCACGTACCAGAGCGCCGTGTCGGCGGCCGACGAGCGGGTGCGCGTGATCGACTCCGGGTCGGCGTCGGTCGCGATCTCGATGCTCGCGCTCGCGATCCAGCGGCGCCTCGACCGGGGCACGACCGACGAGGAGGTGGACGCGCTCGTCGCCCGGTACCGCACCTCGCACGGGCTGCTCTTCACCGTCGACACGCTCGAGTTCCTGGCCCGCGGCGGCCGGATCGGCAAGGCGCGCGCCTTCGCGGGGCAGCTGATGCACGTGAAGCCGATCCTGACGATCCGCGACGGCGAGGTCGTGCCGCTGAAGCGCGTGCGCGGCAACCGCAAGGCGATGCAGGAGTTCGTCGACGCGCTCGACTCGCAGACGCAGGACGAGCCCGGGCTGCGGATCGGCCTCGCCCACGCCGACGCGCCGCAGCGGCTGGCCGAGCTGGAGAAGATGGTGCGCGACCGCCGTCCGCACGCGACGATCGAGATGGAGACGAGCCTCGGCGCCGTGATCGGCGCCCACGCCGGGCCGGGGACGGTCGGCTTCTTCTGGTTCGCCGACGACGCGTAGGTCAGTCGTCGTGCCCGTCGCGCTCGCGGTCGTGGTGGACGGGGCGGACGGCCCACGACGGCGCCGGCGGGAGGTTCGCCTTCGGCGAGAGGCGGACGATGCGGTCGCTCCGCCCCGACGCCTGGCCGAGCACGAGCAGGTTGAGCGCGATTGCGGCCGCCGCCGCTGCGAGCACGGCGGCGGCCGCGAGGAGGAACGGCAGGATCCGGCGGCTCATGCCGCGAGCGCGAGCGCGCCGTCGGCGAGGGCGCGCCGCAGCGCGGCCGCCTCCGCCGGCCGGTTGGCGAAGACGCCTGCGTGCGGGGCGCCCGTCTCGTCGAGGTACGCGACCGCGAACGAGTCGCCGCCGCCGTCGACGGCGAGCACGTCGTCGGGCCGCGGCGTCCCGACGACCTGCAGGCGGAGCCCGAACTGGTCCGACCACACGTACGCCGGCGGGCGCGGCTGCTCCGGCAGGCCGAGGATCCGGCGGGCGGCGGCCGCGCCGTCGAGCGCGGCGGCCGTCCAGTGGCCGGAGCCGGTGACGTCGCCGGCGGCGTGCACGTGCGTCGCCGGCCGCCCGGGAAGCAGCTCCGCCGCCGGCTGCACGCCGACGCCGACGAGCACGACGTCCGCGCGCAGCTCCTCGCCGTTCGTCAGCAGCAGCGACGTGACCCGGCCGGCGGCGTCGGCCCGCGCGTGGGCGAGCCCGACTCCGAGCCTGACGTCGACGCCGTGCCGCCGCCAGCGCTCGGCGAGCACCAGGCCGACCGTGTCCCCCAGCACCCGCGCGACGGGCGCCGGCGCAGCCTCGACGATCGTCACCTCGACGCCGAGCGAGCGCGCGCTCGACGCCGCCTCCGCGCCGACGAAGCCGCCGCCGACGACGACGAGGCGGACTCCGGGCGCGAGCTCCTCGCGCAACGCGCGCGCGTCCGCGAGCGTCCGCAGCTCGTGCACGCCGGCGGGAAGCTCGAGCGGCAGCCGCCGCGGCCGCGCGCCCGTCGCGACCACGAGCTGGTCGAAGCGCAGCGTTCCGCCCTTGCTCGTGACGAGCGTGCGCTCCGCCGCGTCGACCCGCGTCACGCGCGTCGCGAGGCGCAGCTCGACCGCCCGCTCGCGCCAGAAGGCGTGCGGGCGCAGGAGCAGCGACTCCTCGTCCCGCCTCCCCGTCAGGAACTCCTTCGAGAGGGCCGGGCGCTCGTACGGGGCGACCGGCTCGTCGCCGATCAGGACGAGGCGGCCGTCGAAGCCCGCCGCGCGCAGCGTCTCGGCGGTGCGGGCGCCGGCGAGCCCGGCGCCCACGACCGCCACCGTCCGAACGGTCATGCCGCCTCCTCCTCGACGACGGTGATCGCGCCCATCGGGCACGCGGCCGCGGCTTCGAGCACGGCCGGGTCGGAGCTCGTGCCGACGCGGAGCGCGACGAGGCCGCCGTCGTCGACGGCGAACGTCTCCGGAGCGAGGTCGGCGCACGCGCCGAAGCCGCTGCAGAGAGAACGGTCGATCACGATCCGGTACATCAGGTTCTCCTTTCGAGTGCGGGGCGGTCGAGGAAGCGCCAGGCCGCCGCGAACGCGACGCTCGCGATCGCGGCGACATAGAGGTCCCTCGCCCACGGGCGGGACGTGTCCGTGCCGGCTGCGAGGCCGTGGACGGCTGCGGCCGCGAAGACGAGGTAGGTCGACCAGTGCAGCCGGCGCCACGTGCGCATGCCGATCGTGCGGCGCAGCGAGAACGAGACGGCGATCACGGCGGCGAGCTCGCACGCGTAGACGCCGAACGCGACCGCCGCCGGACGATACGGCGACGCGCCGGGCACGAACAGCGCCGCCAGCGGCATGTGCACCGTGCGGTCGAGCACGAGCGCGGCGCCGTGGAGCACGAGCATCGCGAGCGCGAGCAGCGTCAGGAAGCGGTGCAGGTCGAGGATGCGGAAGACGCGCGCCTTCAGCAGCAGGCCGGCCACGACGGCGGCCGTCATCAGCACGAAGGCCGTGAGTCCGCTCGCGCGCGCCAGCAGCCAGAAGGTCGGGTCGGTCCTCACGCGCTCACCGCCAGCACGTACGCGCAGCCCTCGGGTCGGCCGCCGAGGAAGACGTTCTTCGCCTGCACCTCGGCCTCGACCGCGTCGTCGGCGACGACGGTGACGCGCAACAGCTCGGTGCGGGCGGGCGCTCCCGTCCGCGGATCGATCAGGTGGTGCTGCTCGCGACCGCCGCGGGACCAGCGGCGGCGGTCGCGGCCCGACGTCGCGAGCCCGCCGCTCGAGAGCTCGAGCGTCACGTCCTCGACGCCGATCGGCCACGCGCCCCCGCGCACGGCGATGTCGCCGCCCGCGTTGACGAGGGCCGGGCCGGCGACGGCGAGGATCTCGGCGGCGCGCTCGGCCGCGTACCCCTTGCCGATGCCGCCGAGGTCGACGCGGACGCCCTCGTCGAGGACGATGCGGCTGCCGTCGAGGTGGACGCCGCCGCCGCCCGGACGCGGCTCGCCGAGGTCGCCGTCGGTCAGCTCCGCGAAGGTGCGGTCGTAGCCGGCCGCGAGGAGCGCGTCGTGGACGGTCGGGTCGAAGCGGCCGTCCGTCCGGTCGCGCGCGTCCAGTGCGAGCGCGATGACTCGCACCAGGTCGGGCCCCGCGTCGATCGCGCCGTCGTGGTTGAGCCGCGACAGCTCGGAGTCGTCGCGGAACCGCGTCAGCACGCGCTCGAGCCGGTGGAACTCGCCCTCGGCCGCTGCGAGCGGCCGGTCGGCCCGCTCGGCGTCGACGAGCAGCTCGATCGTCGTGCCCATCGCGAGGAAGCGGCGGCGCAGCGTCACGACGTCCTCGTGATCGTCAACGGCGGCAGCGTCACGACCCGCACCGCGGCGGACGGCGCGACCGGAGCGGGCGCGGGCAGCGCGCGCACGGCCGCGATCTCGGCCCGACGCGCGGCGAGCGCCCGGTGGTACGCGGCCCAGCGGCGCGTGACGACCGCGTGCACCGCCACGGCCCGGCGGCGGAGCTTCACCTCGCGGCGCGCGAGCGCGTCGAGCCGCGGGTCGCGCGGGGTCGCGCTCGAGCTCCAGGGCCGGGCGGCCACGACCGCCCACGTGAGGAAGAACACGACGAGCGCGAGCGACAGCGCGTAGAGCCGGCCGGCGACGTGCCTAGTCATCGCCGCCGCCCCCGCTCTCGCCGCCTTCGTGGCCGTCGTCGCCGTGGTGAACGTGACGGACGACGACGACGGCCGGCGGACGCCGGTAGACGACGCGGGGCGCGGGAGCCGGAGCGGCGGCGGCCGGCCGCTTCGGGACGGGCGGCAGCGGCGGCGGCTTTCGCGCCAGCTGCCGCCGCAGGGACGCCTCGAAGCGGTCGAGCTGCACGGCGCGCCTGCGCACGGCCGTGTCGGCCGCCGCGGAGCGGCCGGCGCCGCCGAGCCCGGTCGTCCGGAGCACCGCGAGCGTCCCGACCGCGGCGGCCCCGGCGAGCAGGAGGGCGACGAGGAAGATGTGGAGTCTGTGCATGCGGCGACCGTAGGGAGGCCGCGGTTAGCCGCGGGCGAGGCTTCGGGAAGGCCTTCGGAAAGGTTCGGTAAAGCCCCGATGCAGCGTCCGCGGAGCCCGGGGACACTGGGCTCATGCGGATCCTCGTCGTCGAGGACGAAGACGCGATCGCGGAGCCGCTCGTCCAGGGCCTCCGCCGCGAAGGATTCGACGTCGCGCGCGCGGCGACGGCCGCGGCCGCGCTGCGCGAGGAGACCGGCGACGTCGTCCTGCTCGACCTGCGCCTGCCGGACGGCGACGGCCTCGACGTCTGCCGCGAGCTGCGCTCGCGCTCGGACGTGCCGATCATCGTCGTCACCGCGCGCGGCGAGGAGAGCGACCGCGTCGTCGGGCTCGAGCTCGGCGCGGACGACTACGTGGTCAAGCCGTTCGGGCTGCGCGAGCTGATCGCCCGGATTCGCGCGGTCACGCGGCGGACGTCGAGCGGCCACAGGATCGGGGCCGTGCTGCGCGTGGGCGGCCTCTCCGTCGACGCGCGCGCGCGCCGTGCGGAGCTCGACGGGCGCGAGCTCGCGTTGACCCCGAAGGAGTTCGACCTGCTGGCCGCGCTCGCGCGCGACCCCGGCGCCGTGCTCAGCCGCCGCCGCCTGCTCGAGGAGGTCTGGCAGACGACCTGGTACGGCTCGGCCAAGACGATCGACGTGCACGTCGCGGCGCTGCGTCGCAAGCTCGGCGACCCGGGCTGGATCGAGACGGTGCGCGGCGTCGGCTTCCGACTCCGCGCCGCGTGAACCGCCGGCTGCTGCTCGGCTACCTCGGCGTCACGCTCTTCGTGCTCGTCGCGCTCGAGGTGCCGCTCGGGATCCAGAACGGACGCAACGAGCGGAGCACGCTCGCGGCGAGGATCGAGCAGAACGCGACGACGATCGCCTCGCTCGCGGAGGATGCGATCCAGGTGCCGTCGAGCCGCGCGCTCCGGGCCGTCGCGCAGTCGATCGCGGGCTACGCGAAGGAGTCGGGCGCACGCGTGGTCGTCGCCGACCGCGAGGGCGCGGTTCGGATCGACACGAGCCGCGCCAGCCTCGGCGCCGAGAACTTCCGCTCCCGGCCCGAGATCGCCGCGGCGCTCCAGGGGAGAGTCGCGAGCGGCACGCGCTGGTCGGAGACGCTGCACACGCGCCTGCTCTACGTCGCCGTGCCGATCGCGTCGGGCGGCGTGGTGCACGGCGCGGTGCGCATCACCTACGAGACCTCGGCGGTCGACCGGCGCGTCCTCCGCTTCTGGCTGCTGCTCGCCGGCGTCGGCGGGATCGTCCTCGCCGGCGCTGCCGTCGTGGGGCTGCTCACCGCCCGCTTCGTCTCGCGCCCGCTCCGCGGCCTCGAGCACGCCGCGGCCGCCGTCGGGCGCGGCGACCTCGACGCCCGCGCGCCCGAAGCGGAAGGCCCCGCGGAGGTGCGCTCGCTCGCGGCGGTGTTCAACGAGACGGCGACGAAGCTCGCGCGTCTGCTCCGGGCGCAGGAAGAGTTCGTCGCCGACGCGTCGCACGAGCTGCGGACGCCGTTGACGGCGCTGCGCCTGAGGCTGGAGAACGACGACGTGGACGGCGCGCTGCGCGAGGCCGAGAGGCTCTCCGAGCTGGTCGAGTCGCTGCTCGCGCTCGCGCGGGCCGACGCCGCGCCGGCGGAGCGCGTCGACGTGCGCCGGGTGGCGCTGGACCGGATCGCCCTGTGGCGGCCCCTCGCGGACGAGCAGGGCGTCCGGCTCGCCGCCGACGTGAACGGCAGCCTCTACGCCCGCGCGGCGCCGGGGCGCCTCGCCCAGGTCGTCGACAACCTCGTCACGAACGCGCTCGCCGTCTCCCCCGCAGGCGCCACGGTGACGGTGGCGGCGCGCGGGGACGCGGGCGGCGTCGAGCTGCACGTCGTGGACGAGGGCCCGGGCCTCACTCCCGAGCAGCGCGAACGGGCCTTCGACCGCTTCTGGCGGGCGGGCTCCGGCTCGGGCGGCTCCGGGCTCGGGCTCGCGATCGTCCGCAAGCTCGTCGAGGCCGACGCCGGCTCCGTCCGCCTGCGGGAGGCGCCGGGCGGCGGCGTGGAAGCGGTCGTCCGGCTCCGCCCGGCCTGAACGCTTTCTTGGCGGAGCCTTGTCCCGGTGCTTGCCCGCGCCGGAGTAGAACCGGAGCATGAACACTCGCCGACACGCACTCGCACTCGCCGCTCTGCTCGCCGCCACCGTCCTGACGGGGATGGCCGCGATCTTCGGCCTGGCGCGGACGCCGGCGCAGCAGCTCACGCAGCAGCCGGCGGTCGCGCAGGTGCTCCAGCCGGCGCAGCAGTCGCCGCACGACCGGGGGGAGGGTGACTGATGCAGCGCGTCTGGATCGCCGTCGCCTCCGTCTGGGCGATGCTCCTGCTCGTCGCCGTGCTCGCGTGGAGCTACGCGCCCGCCGGCCCGCTCCCGCAGGCGCAGCCGCACACGATCGTCGTCAGGGGCGCCAACGGCAAGCAGCAGCTCGTCGTCGTGCAACCGCCCGCGGGCCAGACGCACGCGTCCACGCACACCTCGGGCGCCGCCGGATGATCCGCCTCGAGTTCCGCGCGGTCGGCACGCGCTGCAGCGCCGCCGCCGTGCCCGGCGGCGGCGCCGAGCGCGCGCTCGAGGCGGCGCGAGCCGAGGTCGAGGCGTGCGAGCGCGCGCTCTCCCGCTTCGACGCCGACAGCGACCTCTCGCGCCTGAACGCGGCCCGCGGCGAGTGGACGCGCGTGGACCGGCGGCTGCGCGAGGCGCTCGTCCTCGCGCTCCGCGCCCGCGAGGCGACCCGCGGGCGCTTCGACCCGACCGTCCTGCCCGCGCTCGTCGCCGCCGGCTACGACCGCTCCTTCGAGCAGCTCGAGGAACGGCCGGCGCGCAGGCTCGCCGGCTGGCGCGCCGGCGCGGCGATCGAGATCGACGGCGACCGGGCCCGGCTCGAGCCCGGAGCGGCGGTCGACCTCGGCGGGATCGGCAAGGGATACGCCGCCCAGCGGGCCGTCGAGGCGATGCGCGAGGCCTGGCCGGCGCTGCCCGGCGGGATCGTCGACCTCGGCGGCGACCTCGCGCTCTGGGGCTCGCCGCCCGAGCCGGGCCCGTGGCGGATCGCGATCGACGACCCGCGCGGCGGCCGCGCCGGCGTGCTCGCGGTCGGCGGCGGCGGGGTCGCGACCTCGGGCCGCGACGTCCGCCGCTTCGGCCCGCGCCGCTCGCTCCACCATCTGATCGACCCGGCCACCGGCTCGCCCGCACGGACGGGTCCGCTGGCGGTCACCGTCGTCGCGCCGAGCGCCGCCGAGGCCGAGGCGCACGCGACCGCGCTGGCCGTCTCGAGCTTCGAGGACGCGGCGGCGCACGTGGCGAGGACGCCGCTGCTGTCCGCGCTCTGGATACCCGAGCAGGGGGCGCCGCTGCCGCTCGGCCCGCTGCCGCTCGCCGGCACGCGCGTGCTCGTGAGGACGGCGTCGTGACCGCGCTCCCGGTCGCCTGGCTCGTCGCGCGCGCCGCCGGCCTCGTGGCCTTCGGCCTGCTGACGCTCTCGGTCTGGCTCGGGTTGGCGATGAGCACCCGCCTCCTGCCGGCCAGACAGCAGAAGTCGCTGCTCGAAGCGCACCGCGCGCTCGCCTGGACCGGGCTCTCGCTGATCGCCCTGCACGGGCTCGCGCTCCTCTTCGACCCGACGCTCCACTTCGGGCTCGCAGCCGTGCTCGTCCCCTTCGCCGCGCCGTGGCTGGCCGGGCCCGTCGCCGCGGGAGTCGTCGCCGCGTGGCTCGCCCTCGCGCTCGCGGCCTCGTTCCGCGCGCGCCGGTGGATCGGCCAGCGAGGCTGGCGGCGCCTCCACTACGCGAGCTTCGCGGCCTTCGTGCTGGCGCTCGCGCACGCGTTGCTCGTCGGCAGCGACCTGCACGGGCTCGGCGGCCCGGTGACGGCGCTCCTCGCCGCCGGGCCGGTGCTCTGGCTGGGCTTCTACCGGCTGCTCCTGCCGCGCGCGCCGCGGCGGGCCGCGCCTGCCCCGGCCGCCGCATAGGCTCCGTCCGGTCCGCGCACTAACGTCCGACCCGCTCTGGCGCCGAGCACGATGACATCGATCCGTCGACAGACGGTCTTCGCAGGGCTGGACCAGCCGCCGGCCTGGCCGCGCACGCCGCGCGCGCCGTGGCCGGAGCGGCTCGAGCGCGGGCTCGAGACGCTCCCCGGCGTCGGCACGGCGCTGACGAAGCGGCTCGCGAAGCTCGGGCTCGAGACGGTGGGGGACGTGCTCGAGCACGCGCCGTTCCGCTTCGTCGAGCCGGCGACGGTCGCCGAGCTGCTCCCCGACGGGGAGGAGGCCGCGATCGACGTCGAGGTGCTGAGCGCCTCGAAGCGGCGCGCGCGCAGGCTGACGCTCGTCGAGGCGCGCGTCCGCGACCGCAGCGGTCAGATCCGCGCGACGTGGTTCAACCAGCCGTGGGTCGCCGACCAGCTGCAGCCGGGCCGGAGCGTCCGCCTCGTCGGCACGCTCCGCCGCGGCGGCTTCGCCGTCCGCTCGCACGAGCTCGACCCGGCGCCCGCGCCGCGCGTCCCCGTCTACCCGGCCGGCGAGGAGATCTCGCCGAAGACGGTGCGCCGGCTCGTCGCGCACGCGCTGCCGCACGTCGCCGACGTCTTCGACCCGCTCCCGGCCGAGCTGCGCGAGCGGGAGCGGCTGCCGCTGCGGCGCGACGCCCTGCGCGCGCTGCACGAGCCGGCCGACGACGCGACGGCCGAGCGCGCTCGCGAGCGGCTCGCGTTCGAGGAGCTGCTCGTCCTCCAGGTCGGGATCGCGCGCCGCGCGGCCGAGCGCGAGCGGACGCTCGCCCCGTCGCTCGGCGAGCCCGGAGAGCTGATCGAGCGCTACCGCAAGGCGCTCCCGTTCGCCCTGACGCCGTACCAGGAGCAGGCCGTGCGCGAGCTCGACGACGACCTCGGGCGCACCGTGCCGATGCAGCGGCTGCTGCAGGGCGACGTCGGCTCGGGGAAGACCGTCGTCGCCCTGTACGCGCTGCTGCGCGCGGTCGAGCACGGGCGGCAGGGCGCGCTGATGGCGCCGACCGAGACGCTCGCCGAGCAGCACTTCCTCACCGTCGAGCCCCTGTGCACGCAGCTCGGCGTCACCTGCGCGCTGCTGACGAGCACGTCGCGCAAGCGGGACCGCGACCTGGCGCTGCACGCGGACGTCGTCGTCGGCACGCACGCGCTGATCCAGGCAGGCGTCGAGCTGCGCGACCTCGCGGTGGCCGTCGTCGACGAGCAGCACCGGTTCGGCGTCGAGCAGCGCAAGGCGCTGGGCCACGGGCGCGCGCCGCACGTGCTGCACATGACGGCGACGCCGATCCCGCGCACGCTCGCGCTCACCGTCTACGGCGACCTCGCCGTCTCCGAGATCGCGAAGCCGCCGGCGTCGCGCAAGCCGATCGTCACGAGCTGGATCACCGAGGAGCGCGCGCACGACGCGTACGTGCGGCTGACGCGGCTGCTGCGGGAGGGTCGGCAGGCGTATGTCGTCTGCCCGCTCGTCGAGGCCTCGGAGACGACGCTCGCGCGGGCGGCGGAGGAGGAGGCGGAGCGGCTGCGCGGCTCGGAGCTGCGCGAGTTCCGCGTCGGCTGCCTGCACGGGCGGCTGAGGCCGGACGAGCGCCGCGACGTGATGGCGCGGTTCAAGGCGCGCGAGCTCGACGTGCTCGTCGCGACGACGGTGATCGAGGTCGGCGTCGACGTCCCGAACGCGACGGTGATGATCGTCCAGGAGGCCGACCGCTTCGGGCTGGCGCAGCTGCACCAGCTGCGCGGGCGCGTCGGCCGCGGCGGCGAGCAGTCGTACTGCCTGCTCGTCTCGCGCGCGAAGGAGGAGCTGACGGAGACGGCGGCGCAGCGGCTCGAGGCGCTCGTCCGGACGACCGACGGCTTCGAGCTCGCCGAGGTCGACTTCGAGCTGCGCGGCGGCGGCCAGCTCTTCGGCACGCGGCAGCACGGGCTCAGCGACCTGCGCTTCGCCCGCCTCCGCGAGGACCGGCCGCTGCTCGAGCGGGCGCGGGCGGTCGTGCGCGACGGGCTCGAGCTCGACGTGCCCGAGCTCGAGCTGGACGCCTAGCGTCCTGCGACGATCTGCTGGTGCGGATCATCGCGGGCACACGCAAGGGCCACACGATCCAGGCGCCGCGCGGCCGCGACACCCGCCCCACCTCGGACCGGGTGCGCGAGAACGTCTTCAACATCCTCGGCTCCGTCGAGGGCGCCTCGGTGCTCGACCTGTACGCGGGCAGCGGCGCGCTCGGGCTCGAGGCGCTCTCGCGCGGGGCCGCGCACGCGACGTTCGTCGACAGCGACCGCGACGCCGTGCGCGCGATCGAGCAGAACCTCGACAGGCTGCGGCTGCGCGCGACGGTGCTGCAGCGCGACGCGGTCCAGCTGCTCGCCGCCGAGACGAGGAAGTACGATCTCGTGCTGGTCGACCCGCCCTACGCGATGTACACCGAGATCGAACCGAAGCTCGCGCGCTACCTGCCGGCCGTCCTCGCCGGGGACGGCGTCCTCGTCGTCGAGACCGACGCGGGCACGCAGCCGGAGCTGCCGTTCGCCGAGCGCACGTCCCGCAGGTACGGCAGCGTGCGCGTGACGGTGTTCGACCGATGATCACCGCGATCTGCCCGGGCTCCTACGACCCGGTGACGAACGGCCACGTCGACGTGATCACGCGCGCGGCCGGGATCTTCGACCGCGTCGTCGTCGGCGTCGTCGGCAGCCCGCACCACAAGCAGCCGATGTTCGCGATCGAGGAGCGCGTCGGCTTCCTGCGGCACGCGCTCGCGCCGCTCGACAACGTCGAGGTCGACGTCTTCCGCGAGCTCGTCGTCGACTTCGCGAAGAGGTGGGACGCGAAGGCGATCGTCAAGGGGCTGCGGGTGATCTCCGACTTCGAGTGGGAGTTCCAGATGAACCAGCTGAACCGGCACCTGGCGCCGGACGTCGAGACGGTGTACGTGATGGCGAGCCCGCAGGTGTCGTTCGTCTCCTCGAGCGGCGTCAAGGAGATCGCCGCGTTCGGCGGCGACGTCTCCGCGCTCGTCCCGGAGCCGGTCGCGCGGCGCTTCAAGGAGCTCTTCCCGAACGGGAAGCCCGGCACGCCGGAGAACCCGGGCGACTAGCGGTGCCGGAACGCGACGTCACGCTGCGCGACGGCCGAACGCTGCACGTCTACGACGAGGGCGACCCGGCCGGGCTCGTCGTCGTCGCGCACCACGGCACGCCCGGCAGCGGCCTTCCGTATCCGCCCGACCTCGAGCTCGCGCGCGAGCGCGGGCTGCGGGTCGTGTCCTACGACCGCGCGGGCTACGGCGGCTCGACCGCCAGGCCCGGGCGCGCCGTCGCGGACGTCGGCGCGGACGTCGAGGACGTGCTCGACGCGCTCGGGGTCGAGCGCTTCGTCTCCCTCGGCGGCTCCGGCGGCGGCCCGCACTCGCTCGCGCTGGGCGCCCTGCTGCCGGGCCGCTGCCTCGCGGTGGCGGCGATCGCGTCGCCGACGCCGTGGGAGGCGGAGGGGATCGACCAGCTGGCGGGGATGGGCGAGCAGAACGTCGAGGAGTTCGGCGCCGCGCTGGCGGGCCGCGAGGCGCTCGAGGCGTACCTCGAGCCGGCGGCGGCGGAGCTGCGCGCGGCGACCGCCGAGGAGATCCGCGACGTCATGTCGACGCTGCTGCCTCCCGTCGACCGGGAGGTGCTGACCGGAGAGCGCGCCGAGCACGCGAAGGCGAATCTCGACCGCGCGCTCGCCGGCGGCGTCGCCGGCTGGCGCGACGACGACCTCGCCTTCGTGAAGCCGTGGGGCTTCTCGCTCGACGACGTCCGCGTCCCGTCGCTGCTCTGGCAGGGCGTCCAGGACCTGATGGTCCCGGTCGCGCACGGCCGCTGGCTCGCGGAGCGCATCCCCGGCGTCGAGGCCCACGTCAGCGAGCCCGACGGCCACCTCTCGATCGCGGTCGGCCGCCTCGGCGAGATCTACGACTGGCTCCGCGCGCACGCCCAGGAGGACCGTCCGACCGATCCGCGAAGCTACGATTCCGAGTAATGGACGTCCTCGTTCTCATCGACAAGCTCGACGACCTCGTCCACAACGCGAAGGCCGTCCCGCTCACCGACCAGGTCCGCATCGACCGCGAGGAGATCTACGACATCCTCGACCAGATGCGCGCGACGATCCCCGAGGAGATCAAGCAGGCCCGCTGGATCGTCAAGGAGCGCCAGGAGATGCTCGCCGAGGCGAAGCGCGAGGTCGATCGGCTGCTCGCCGAAGCGCGCGAGCAGGCGGTGCGCGAGGCGTCGCAGACCGAGATCGTCAAGATCGCCGAGCGGCAGGCGCAGGACATCGTCGACGACGCGAGGCGCGAGGCGCGCGAGGCGCGGCTCGAGATGGAGGACTGGGCCGACTCGATGCTCGCCTCGCTCGAGGTCAACCTCGACCGTTTCCTCACCGCGGTGCGCCGCGGCCGCGAGCGGCTGCACGAGCGCTCGCAGGAGTCGGTCGTCGGCGCCGGCCTTCCCGGCGGCGACGGCGTCGGCGAGGACCTGACCTACTCGTAAGTAGTCTCCGCCCGTGCGGCGGACCGTGGTCGAGTGGGTCGTGACGCTGGCCGTCGCAGCGGTCGTCGTGCTCGCGCTCGAGGCCGAGGTCGCGCAGCCGTTCCGCGTGCCGACGGCGTCGATGGAACCGACGCTGCAGTGCGCGCATCCCGGCGAGGGCTGCACCGGCCGCTTCAACGACCGCGTGATCGTCGCGAAGATCCTGTACAGGTTCCGCAACCCGCACCGCTTCGACATCGCGGTCTTCCACGCGCCGCCGCTCGCGAAGCTGCGCTGCGACGAGGGCGGCACCTTCCTCAAGCGCGTGATCGGCCTGCCCGGCGAGCAGGTGAGCGAGCGCAACGGCTTCTTCTACGTGAACGGCAGGAAGCTGAGCGAGCCGTACCTGTCGCTGCAGTACCGCGACTCGGTCACGCACACGTGGAGGCGGCTGGGGCCGAAGCAGTACTTCGTCATGGGCGACAACCGGATCGCGTCGTGCGACTCGCGCACGTGGGGCCCGGTGCCGCGCAGCGCCTTCATCGGCCCGGTGGTCGCGACGTACTGGCCGCCGAATCGCTGGACGATTCGATGAACGCCTCCGCCGCCGCGCTCCGGTAGCGGTCGCGGTGCCAGACGATCGCGAGGTGCCGCGGCGGGATGCGGTTGCCGAACGGGAGCGCGACGTACGCCGGGTTGCGCGGGTTGACGACGAGCTGCGGCACGACCGCGTAGCCGAGCCCCTCGGCGACGAGCCCGACGACGGTGCCGTTGTCGTCGCTGCGGAAGACGACGTTCAGGTCGGGCACGCGGCCGCGCAGGTACGTCTCCGGCTCGCCGAGCTGGCGCCACGAGATCAGCGGCAGGCCGGAGAGCTCGCGCAGCGGCGGCGCCGCGTCGCGCCCGGCGAGCGGGTCGCCGGCCGGCACGAGCAGCACGTAGGGGTCGCGCAGGATCTCGTTCCAGGCGAAGGGGCCGTCGGGGACCGGCAGGTCGGCGAAGGTCAGGTCGAGCTCGCCGTGCTCGAGCAGCCGCAGCAGCTCGAGCGGCGCCGTCTCCTCCCGCACGCGCACCTCGACGCGCGGCCACTCCTCGCGGAAGCGCCGCAGCAGGCGGGGGAGGATGCGCGCGCCGACGCTCTGGAGGATCCCGACCCGCAGCGGCCCGGCCGCGCCCTCGGCCAGCGCGTCCATGTCCGCCTGGGCGGCGTCGAGCCGGGCGACGATCGCGTCGGCGTGGCGGAGCAGCAGCGCGCCGGCCTCGGTCAGCGAGACGGGCCGCGGCCCGCCCGGCCGGTCGACGAGCCGCTGCCCGACCGCCCGCTCCAGTCGCGCGATCTGCTGGCTGACGGCGGACTGGGTGTAGCCGAGCTCGCGCGCCGCGGCCGCGAAGGAGCGCGTCCGGCCGACCGCCTCGAGGGCGACGAAATGCCGGAGCTCTACATTAGAGATATTCATCGATACAAATGATAACTGCATTTGTGCTGATCAAGCGGCGTCCGCACACTGAAGGAGATGAAGCTCGTCGCCGCACTGCTGACCGTCTACGTCGTCTGGGGCTCGACGTTCCTCGCGATCGCCGTCGCCGACCGGACGCTGCCGCCGTTCCTGATGCTCGCCGGCCGCTTCCTGCTCGCCGGCGCCGTCCTCTACTGGTGGGCGCGGCGGCGCGGGGCGGAGCGCCCGACCGCGCGCCAGTGGGGCGCGGCCGCCGCCGTCGGCGCCGCCCTGCTCGTGCTCGACACCGGCGGCGTCGCGTGGGCGGAGCAGCGGCTCGCCTCCGGCGTCACCGCGCTGCTCGTCGCCAGCGTCGCGCTGTTCATCGTCCTGCTCGACCGCGTCTGCTTCGGCGTCCGGATCGCCGGCAACACGGCGCTCGGGATCGCCGTCGGCCTCGGCGGCGTCGGCCTGCTCGTCGGCTCGGGCGGCCACGTCGACCCGCTCGGCGCGGCGGTGGTCCTCGGCGCCTCGTTCGCCTGGGCGGCGGGCTCGGCGTACGCACGGGTGGCGCCGCTCCCGAAGGACACGCTGCTCTCGGCCGCGATGCAGATGGTCACGGCCGGCGTCGGCCTCACCGCCGCCAGCGCCGTCGCGGGCGAGCGCGTGACGCGGCTGCCGAGCGCCGTCTCGCTGTCGGCGTTCGCGTTCCTCGTCGTCTTCGGCTCGCTGCTCGCCTTCACCGCGTACGGCTGGCTGCTGCGCAACGCGCCGACGCCGCTCGTCTCCACGTACGCGTACGTCAACCCGGCCGTCGCGGTCTTCCTCGGCTGGCTGCTCGTCGGCGAGCACGTCGGCGTGCGCGAGCTCCTCGCCGGGCTCGTCATCCTCTGCTCGGTGGCGCTGCTCGCGATCCGCCACGAGCGCCGCGCGGCGCCGGAGCCGGTGGCGGAGGCGCTGCAGCCGTACATCCGGCGGCAGGAGGCGCGCCGGACCGACTTCCGCGGCGCCCCGCGGCTGCACGAGCTGCCCCGACTGGCGGCGTGAGCCTCGCGGCATAGTTCAGAGCGTGAGCACGTTCAACCTGCGCCGGGCCCGCCTGCGCAGCGGCGAGCAGCTGCGCGAGGAGGTGGAGATCGCGCTCGAGCCGTTCGTGCTCGGCGGCCAGGAGTACGCGCCGGAGCCGCCGGCCGTGCGCGGGCGGCTCACGATCACGAAGGCGACGACCGGCACCGTCTTCGAGCTCTCGTTCCGCGCCGGGGTGCGCGGCCCGTGCTTCCGCTGCCTGCGCGAGACCGTCGTCGAGGAGTCGGTGCACGCGCGCGAGTACCAGGCGACCGACGCGCGGCTGGAAGCGCCGGCGGCCAGGCCGCCGGCGCCCGGCCGGAAGACCGGGCCGCCGCAGGCGGCCCCGGGCGACGACGAGCTGCGCAACGAGTACCTGCGCGACGACGAGCTCGACCTCTCGGCGTGGGCGCGCGACGCGCTCGCGCTGCAGCTGCCGGACAAGATCCTGCACGCGCCCGACTGCGCCGGCCTCTGCCCCGTCTGCGGCAAGGACCTGAACGAGGAGCCGCACACGCACGACGAGCTCGCCGGCGACCCCCGCTGGGCCGCGCTGGACGAGCTGCGCGGCCAGCTCTAGAGTCGCCCAAACGACGGGGAGGCAGAGATGGCGGAGAAGGTGGTCGTGAACCTCGCGACGGGGCTCGGCGAGGACGCGGAGCGCGTGACGGTCGCATACCTGGTCGCGACGGCGGCGCTCGGGCAGGGGAAAGAGGTCGTGATCTGGGCGACGAAGGACGCCGTGCGGCTCGGGCTGCCCGGCGAGGCGAAGGGCACCGCGTGCGAGGCCTGCCCGCCGCTCGAGCGGCTCGCGCAGCAGTTCGAGGAGGGCGGCGGCGAGCTGTGGCTCTGCCCGATCTGCCTGTCGGCGCGCGGCCTCGACGACGCGGAGAAGCTCCCGAATGTCAAGGTCGCCGGCGCGACGCCGCTGCTCGAGTGGGCGGACGCCGGGACGCTCGTCTTCAGCTACTGACCGCTCAGCGGCCGATCGACGACATGTCCGCGTAGCGGTCGCCGCTCGCCGGGCCGAGCGCGTCGAGCCGCTGCAGGTCGTCCTCGCTCAGCTCGACCTGCGACGCCGCCGCGTTCTGCTCCAGGTAGCTGCGCCGCTTCGTTCCGGGGATCGGGACGACGTCGTCGCCGCGCGAGAGCACCCAGGCGAGCGCGAGCTGCGCCGGCGTGACGCCCCTCTGTCCGGCGAGCTCCCTGACGGTGTCGGCGAGACGTCGGTTCCGCTCGAGGTTGTCGCCGGTGAAGCGCGGGTGCCGCTTGCGGAAGTCGTCCTCGTCGAGCTCGTCGGGCGAGCTGAAGCGGCCGGCGAGGAAGCCGCGTCCGAGCGGGCTGTACGCGACGAGCCCGATCCCGAGCTCGCGGCACGTGTCGAGGATCTCGCCCTCCGGGTCGCGCGTCCACAGCGAGTACTCCGACTGCAGCGCGGTGATCGGATGGACGGCGTGCGCGCGCCGGATCGTCTGCGCACCGGCCTCGCTGAGGCCGAGGTGCTTCACCTTGCCGGCCTGCACCTGCTCCGCCATCGCGGCGACCGTCTCCTCGATCGGCGTGTCCGCGTCGACGCGGTGCTGGTAGTAGAGGTCGACGTGGTCGACGCCGAGCCGCCGCAGCGACGCGTCGATCGCCTGCCGCACGTAGTCGGGCGAGCCGTCGATCCTGCGCGTGCCGTCCTCGAACCAGCGGTTGCCGAACTTCGTCGCCAGCACGACCTCGTCGCGGCGGCCCGCGATCGCCTTGCCGACGAGCTGCTCGTTCGAGCCCTGGCCGTAGACGTCGGCCGTGTCGAGGAAGGTGATCCCGAGCTCGAGCGCGCGGTGGATCGTCGCGATCGACTCCTGCTCGTCGGTGGCGCCGTACCAGGCCGACATGCCCATGCAGCCGAGGCCCTGCTCCGAGACCTGCAGTCCCTGTCCGAGTGTGCGTGTTCTCATCAGGTCAGTGTGCTCGCCCGGGCAGGGGTTACGCGAAGGTCCACGGCGTCGTCGTCGTGATCGCGGTGAAGCCGAGCCGCTCGAGGATCGGCCGGCTCGTCGGCAGCGCGTCCACGTACAGGTAGCGGTAGCCGCGCCCGCGCGCGATCCGGGCGCGCTCCAGCACGGTGGCGCGGTAGAGCCCGCGGCCCCGGTGCTCCGGCAGGGTGACGCCGCCGAACAGGCCCGCGAACTCCGTGTCCGGATCGAGGTCGACGCGGCCGCCCGACACCGGCCGGCCGTCGACGAGGGCGACGACGGCGACGGCGCCGTCCGGCAGCTCGTGCCGGTCGCCGAAGACGGCCGCGGCGAGCTCGAGGAACGCCTCCACGTCGTCGCGCAGCTCGACGTCGTCCGGCGGCTGCGGCAGCGCCGCGATCTCGGCGACGACGACGGTCTCCTCGTCGCCCGGCTCGAGGCCGGCGGCGCGGAGCCGGCCCGGCAGCCAGGCCGGGTCGTGCCCGTACAGCTTCCACTCGGCGTGGCCGGGCAGCCCGCGCAGGCGCGCGAGCGCGCGGTCGACGTCCGGCGGCACCGTCAGCACGGCGCTCCAGCCGTCGCCGACGTGGAGGCCGTCCTCGTCGACGCCGCGGCGCCGCACCTGCTCGTCGAAGCGCTCCAGGAGGTCCACAGGGGGATTCAGGCTATAGTGGGCCGCCGATCATGGCCGTCCCGAAGCGGAAAACCTCCAAGTCGCGCCGCGACAAGCGCCGCGCGACCCACTCGATCAGCGCGCCGCGCGTGAACGTCTGCCCCCAGTGCGGGCAGCCGAAGCGGCCGCACCGCGTCTGCGCGACCTGCGGCACGTACAAGGGCCGCGAGGTCGAGCCGCTCCGGATCGACGCTCCCTAGCGCGCCTCCGGCCGATGGCTGTCGGCGCCGGGACCACCAGCACGCTGCGCGCCGCCGCGTCCTCGCTCGCGGAGGCGGGCTGAGATGCCCCGCGTCGCGGTCGACGCGATGGGAGGGGACAGGGGCCCGGACGAGATCGTCGCGGGGGCGCTCGCCGCGCGCGGCGACGGGCTGACGCCGGTCGTCTACGGCGACGCGTCGGTGGACGCCCATGGGCTCGAGCTCGTGCAGACGGAGGGCGTCGTCGAGATGGAGGACAAGCCGGCCGACGCCGTGCGCGCGAAGCCGAACAGCTCGATGGTGACCGCCGTGCGCGCGGTCGCGGAGGGGAGCGCCGACGCGGTCGTCTCCGCGGGCAACACGGGCGCGATGCTCGCTGCGGGGCTGCTCGAGCTGCGCCGGATCCCCGGCGTGATGCGACCGGCGATCGCGATCCCGATCCTCACGCAGCGCGGCCCGTCGGTGCTGCTCGACGCCGGCGCGAACGCGGACGCGCGGCCGGAGCACCTGCTCCAGTTCGCGACGATGGGCGCGGTCTTCGCCGAGGAGGTGCTCGGCGTGCACGACCCGTCGGTGCGGCTGCTCTCGATCGGCGAGGAGGCGGAGAAGGGCAACCAGCTGACGCTCGAGGCGCACGCGCTGCTCGCGGCGAGCGACCTGCGCTTCGAGGGCAACTGCGAGGGGCGCGACGTGCTGCCCGGCGCCGCCGACGTCGTCGTCACCGACGGCTTCACCGGCAACGTCGTGCTGAAGACGCTCGAGGGCGCGATCCGCACGATCCTCGAGGGCCTGCGCACGGAGATCACCGCGACGACGACCGGCAAGGTCGGCGGCCTGCTGATCCGTCCCGCCGCTCGCCGCCTCCGCCACCGCCTCGACCCCGACACCTACGGCGGCGCCTACCTGCTCGGCCTGCGCGGGCTCGCGGTGATCGCCCACGGCAACAGCTCGCGGACGGCGATCGGCAACGCGGTGAGGCTCGCCGCACGCGGCGTCGAGCACGACGTCGTCGGCCGGCTGACGGCGCGGCTCGCTCCGTCCGGGTAGGCGCGCGCGGCGCGGCTTGCGCGGCGAGCCGTCCGCGGCTCCCTTATATGATCGACCCGCTAACGCCCCCCGATCAACTGAGGTGACATGGCCGCGTCGCGCGATGAGGTGTACGAGAAGGTCAAAGAGGTCCTGACCGAGCAGCTCCAGATCCCCGAGGAGAACATCAGCGAGGATGCGTCGTTCCAGGAGGACCTCGGCGCCGATTCCCTCGACCTCGTCGAGCTGATCATGGAGCTCGAGGACAACTTCGGGATCAAGATCTCGGACGAGGACGCGCAGAAGATCACGACCGTCGGCCAGGCCGTCGACTACGTC
>DASSSR010000086.1:0-8497 GCA_035708345.1 Gaiellaceae bacterium | reverse complement strand
ACCGTGAGCGAGCCGCGCAGCCGGTCGGCGACCGTCCCGGCGACGAACGCGTAGAGCCCGTCGCTGAGCAGTCCGAGCGCGCAGAGCGTCAGCCCGAGCACGAGCACCTGCAGCGGCACGCGCCCCGCGCTCGTGTCGACGAACTGCGGCAGCAGCGCGAACACGAAGAGCGCCGTCTTCGGGTTGAGCGTGTTGACGACGACGCCCTGCGCGTACAGCCGCCGCAGCGTCCGCGGCTCGCGCGGCCGTGCGAGGTCGAGGTGCTCGCGCGAGAGCAGCCGCCGGATGCCGAGGACGACCAGGTACGCGGCGCCCGCGTACTTGACGACGTCGAAGGCGACCGCCGACGCCAGCACGAGCGACGACAGGCCGACGACGGCGAACGCGATCTGGATCAGCGTGCCCGTCGTCACCCCGAGCGCCGACGCGAGCCCGGCGGCACGGCCCTGGTCGACGCTGCGCGAGACGATGTAGAGCACCGCCGGGCCCGGGATCACGAGCAGCGTCACCGCCGCGAGCACGAACAGGCCGTACGCGGTCGCCGAGGGCATGTGCGAGAGTCTCGCGCATGAACGTCTGGGACAACGACTGGGGCGAGCAGCCGGAGGACTGGTCGGGCGGCGGCGCGCTGCAGAAGCGGCTCGTCGGCAGCGGCCCGCTGCTCGGCGCGTCGCTGTACGAGCTCGGGCCGGGGAACTTCATGGTCTACCACGCGCATCACGGCTCCGAGGAGCTGCTGATCGTGCTGCGCGGCCGGCCGACGCTGCGGGCGCCGACAGGCGAGCGCGTGCTCGAGGAGGGCGAGGCCGTGCACTTCCCGGCCGGGCCCGAGGGCGCGCACGGGATCCGCAACGACGGCGAGGAGCCGGTGCGCTACGTCGTCGCAGGCATCCGGGTCTCGCCGGAGATCGTCGAGTACCCCGACACGAACCAGGTCACCGGCCAGTCGCGGCACGGGATCTTCTTCGTGCACGACAACGAGGCGTGAGCCTCGCCGACGTCAGCCGCCTCGCCGCGCAGCTCGACGGCGTCGCCGAGGCGCGCCGTGACGGCCTGCTCGACTGGCGCTACCGCGGCCGGCTCGTCGCCCGGCAGCTCGACGACAGCCACATCGTGATCCGGGCCTCCTTCGACCTGCGCGACTTCCTGCTCCACTCGTTCCCGGAGACGTTCTCGGTGCCGCGACGGTTCGCCAAGCACATGCTGATCGTCGCCGATGTCGCGCACGGCAATCTCGACGCGGTCGAGGACGCCGTCGTCGAGGCCTGGCAGCTGCAGTCCGGCCGCTGAGGCGGTCGGGCCGTCAGCCCGACCGCTTCAGCTTCCCGTGCTTCTTCGCGTACCGCTCGCCGCGGTGGAAGATCGCGAGCCCGAGCGGGATCGACACCGCCGCGATCAGCAGCAGCGGCCAGACGTTCCGCCACACGAGCGGGTCGCCGTCGATGATCGACGCGCGGCAGCCGCGGATCGCGTACGTCGCCGGCGAGACCGTCGCGACCGCCTGCATCCAGCCCGGCATGACGCCGACCGGGTAGTAGACGCCGGAGACGACGAGCATCATCCCCTGCGCGACGAAGCCGAGCTGCGCGCCCTTCTCGGGCGAGATCAGCGGCAGCACCGACGTCATCATCCCGATGCCGATGAACGAGATCGACGCGATCGCGAGCAGCGCGAGCGCGGCGAGGTAGTTCGCGTCGGGCATGTGGATGCCGATGAACGCGGCGACGACGAACAGGAGGATCGTCGCGCGGATCAGGCCGTACAGCACCGCGTACGCGCCCATGCCGCCGAGGTGCATCGAGCGCGACAGCGGCGCCATGAACGTGTACTCGATCGTCCCCTCCCAGCGCTCCCACGCGACCGTCTCCGTCATGAACTCGAAGATGATCCCGAGGAACGCCCAGATCACCGCGCCCACGAGCAGCGCGGTCGCGAGCCGGTTCTCCCTCGCGGGCGCGAGCCCGGCGGCGCGCGCGATGAACACGATCGTCAGCGTGTTCGCGATCGTCCACACCATGAACGCGATGTCCCAGAGCAGGTAGCGCCGGGTGAGGTAGACGTTCCGCTCGACGATGCCGCTCAGCCCGACGAGCTCGCGGCGCAGCGCCGCGGCGGCAGCGCTCATCCGTACACCTCCCGGTACTCGTCGTCCTCGTGATGCTCGTCCTCGAACGTGCGGCCGGTCGCCGCGAAGAACGCCTCCTCCAGCGTGTCGACGCCGTAGCGCCGCTTCACGTCCTCGACCGGCTCGAGGAAGAGCAGCTCGCCGCGGTCGAGCAGGCCGACACGGTCGGCGAGCGCCTCCGCCTCGTTCATGTCGTGCGTGCAGAGCAGGATCGTCGCGTCGTGCTGGGCGCGGACGGCCTTGACGAACTCCTGCACCTCGAGCTTCGAGCGCGGGTCGAGACCCGTCGTCGGCTCGTCGAGGAGCAGGAGCACGGGCGACGTCAGCAGCGCCCGCGCGAGCGCGACCTTCTGCTGCATCCCGCGCGAGAGGTTCTCCATCGGCTCGCGCCGGCGCTCCGGCGGGAAGCCGACCTTCTCGAGGATCTCCGGCACGGCCGTGCGCGTCTGCGACGGGCCCATCCCGTAGAAGCGCGCCGCGTAGGAGAGGTTCTCGGCCGCGGACATCTTCTTGAAGAAGCTCGCCTCGACGGAGACGCGGTTCACGAGCTTGCGGATCGCCCGCGTCTCGCGGAACGCGTCGTGCCCGAAGATGCGCGCGTCGCCGCCGTCGTTGATCAGCAACGTCGACAGGAGCCGGACGAGCGTCGACTTGCCCGAGCCGTTCTGGCCGAGGATCGCGACGCACTCGCCCCGGCGGATCGTGAAGGTGACGTGGTCGAGTGCCGGCATGCGGCGCTTGCCGAACCGGCTGTGCTTGTCCTTGCGCCGGAACTCCTTCGTCAGGTCGGAGACCTCGACGGCAGGGACGTCACGGCGGACGTGCGTGTTCTCGGTTGTGGATGAGACGAGCGTCGACATGCTGCTCCTTCAATGAATCGAAGTCGGATGCGAGAACGTGAGGCCGCCGTGACAGGCGGCGGCGCGCGGCCCTAACGGCCGCGCACGAGGCGGGTGCGGCCCACTGGGCCGCTCGCCGCGACGGCGTTCTGCATTCCGAGCAACATGGCCGCCGAACGGTACTGGTTCGGCGCGGCGACGTCAAATCGACGGCCGGCGGCCGGTCGAATCCGCGCCTACAGGCGCGCGAGGCACGCCCGCAGGCCGTCGCGCCAGTGCGGCAGCTGCGGTGCGTCCGGCCGCTCGCTGCGCAGCACGGAGTACGCCGGCCGGGGCGCCGGGCGCCCGAGCTCCGCCGTCGTGATCCGCCGCACGCGGCAGTCGAGCCCCGCCTCCTCGAAGATCGCCTCCGCGAACTCGGCCCACGTGCAGTCGCCGTCGGCGGCGAGATGCCAGATCCCGTACGGCGCGCCGGCCTCCACGAGCTCGCGCGTCGCGGCCGCCAGGTGCCCCACGTAGGTCGGGCAGCCGCGCTGGTCGTCGACGACCGAGACCTCGTCGCGCTCGGCGCCGAGCCGGAGCATCGTACGGACGAAGTTCGTGGACGTCCAGCCGAAGAGCCACGACGACCGCACGATCCAGGCCTGCTCGCCCGCCGCCGCCTCGCCGTGCAGCTTCGTGCGGCCGTACGCCGAGCGGGGGCTCGGCGGGTCGGACTCGAGATACGGCTCGCGCTTCGTCCCGTCGAAGACGTAGTCGCTCGAGTACGCGACGAGCGGGGCACCGAGCTCCGCAGCGTGCTGCGTCCCGCCGACGTTGACGGCGGCGGCGTCCTGCGGATCGGCCTCGGCGCCGTCGACGTCCGTCCACGCGGCGGCGTGCAGCACGAGCCCCACGTCGCCGAGGCCGGCCGGCGGCGGCAGCGCGACGTCCCAGTCGGCCCGAGTCAGCCCGCGCGCGCCCGGGAACGCCTCCAGCAGCGCGGCGCCGAGCTGGCCGCCCGCGCCGGTTACGACGACCGGTCGCGTTCCGAGAGGATCGGCGACGACGTGCTCCACACGTGCCGGACGCGCTCGTCGTCCCAGGGGACGCCGTGCTCGTCAGGGTTCTCCGGGTCGTACTCGTGCGTGACGAGGTACATGAACAGGCAGTCGGTCAGCGCCTCGTAGCCGTGCGCGTACGTGCCCGTCACGTAGAGCGCGACCGGGTTCTCCTCGCCGATGTCCTCCGTGAAGAGCTCGCCGCTGTCGCGGTCGAGCACGACGACGCGCACCATCCCCGACAGGCAGACGAAGAGGTCGTCCTGGCCGCGCTCGTGGTAGTGCAGCCCGCGGATGACGCCCCGGCGCGAGCGCGCGAGGTTCGCCTGCGCGAGCGGCTTCTCCAGCGCGCTCGCGCGGATCAGCTCCGTGAACCAGCCGCGCTCGTCCTCGTGCCGCGTCAACGGGAAGCGGCGGACGTCCGGCGCGCTCACGAGCCGCGCAGCCCGCGCACGAAGTCGTTCACCTCGTAGTAGGCCTGGATCGACTCGCCCGCGTCGCCCCAGAAGCCGTCGACCACGTCCGCCTCCATCTGGCCCGCGCCGACGTACCAGTTGTTCACGTCGGTGATCTCGAGCTCGCCGCGGCCGGACGGCTCCAGCGTCGGCAGCACCTCCCAGACCTGCGCGTCGTAGAAGTAGACGCCGGTCACCGCGTAGTTGGAGGGCGGCGTCAGCGGCTTCTCGACGATCTGCCGCACCCGCCCGTCCTCCATCGCGGCGACGCCGAGGTGGCGTAGATGCTCCTCCTGCGCGACCTCGGAGAGGACGATGCGGCCGCCGCGCTCCTGCCGCTCGAAGTTCTCGACGATCGGGCCGAGCGAGCGCTCGAAGATGTTGTCGGCCAGCATCACGCAGACCTTGTCGCCGCCGACGAAGCGCTGCGCGAGCCCGAGCGCCTCGGCGATCCCGCCCGCCTGCTCCTGGTAGCCGTACGCGAGCCGGTCGATGCCGTAGTCGTGCCCGTTGCCGAGCAGGCGGAAGAACTCGCCCGCGTGCGTGCCGCCGGTGACGAGCATCAGCTCGTCGATGCCGGCCTGCACGAGCGCCTCGACGGCGTACGTGACCATCGGCCGGTCGTACAGCGGCAGCAGATGCTTGTTCGTGATCCGCGTCAGCGGATGCAGCCGGGTGCCGGAGCCCCCGGCGAGGATGACGCCCTTCACCGGCGAGAATCTAGTCGACGGTTGCCCCGGCCGGAGCGGGTGGGAGGATGGGCCCCGGCCGGGACGCTACGGGTGGACCGGGAGGCTGAGGAGCACGACGGTAAGGCCGGCGGTCAGGACGACGAGCAGTCTCATCGGTCGGTGCGCCTCCTGGTCACGACTCCGAATCTACGACCGCCACATGTATTGCAGCTAAGGAAACGGTTAGGTTTTCGAGAGTGGCAACGCGCCCGCGGCGATCGTGTCTGGCCGTCCCCGCGTCGAGCCCGCGCATGCTCGAGAAGGCGGCGACGCTCGACGCCGACGAGCTCGTCGTCGACCTCGAGGACGGCGTCGCCGCGGCGGACAAGGTGGCCGCGCGCGCGAACCTGCCGCTCGCTCGGGCGCGCGGCACGCTCGCCGTCCGGATCAACAAGGGGTCGGCCGCCGACGTGGAGGCGGCGTCGGCCGTCGCCGACGTGATCGTCGTGCCGAAGGTCGAGTCTCCCGACGACGTCGCCGCCGTCGCCGCGCGGACGCGGCTGCCGCTCGAGGCCCAGATCGAGACGGCCCGCGGGCTCGTGCACGTCGAGGCGATCGCGCAGGCGCCGCGGCTGGAGGCGCTCGTCTTCGGCCCCGGCGACTTCGCCGCGTCGCTCGGCGTGCCGGTGCTGACGATCGGCGCGGGCGCGTCGGAGTACGCGCTGGCGCGGATCGCCGTCGCCGCGCGCGCCTTCGGCCTGCAGGCGGTGGACGGCCCGCACGCGGCGCTCGACGACGCCGCGGCGCTGCGCGCGACGGCCGAGCGCGCGCTCGCGTTCGGCTACGACGGGAAGTGGGCGATCCACCCGTCGCAGCTGGAGACGCTGCACGCCGTCTTCACGCCCACGGCCGACGAAGTCGAGCGGGCACGGCGCATCCTCGCCACCGAGGGGGCGGTGCGGCTGGACGGGGAGATGGTGGACGAGGCGACGAAGAAGCTCGCGGCAGGTGTGCTCGCGCGGGCGGGTGGGCATGACGGACGGACATGAGCGTAGGCTCGACGGAGCTCGACAGAGAGCGGAGGCGCCGGCTTTGCCGGCGTCGGGAGCGGGCATGACCGAGCCGGCACCCTCGCAGCGCGAGAGCGACGACCTGCGGCCCGTCCCGGGCGACAAGCCCGGCGTCTACTGGAACGCGATGCGCGTCGGGCTCGCGGTCGTCGTCGCGTTCCTGATCTTCTTCTTCGTCTGGCTCGCTTTCTGGCATTGACGCGTGGGGCGTTCCGCACCGCGGCGGCCCACGTGTACAGCAGGAGCGCGACGGCCGCCGCCGCCGCGCGCAGGAGCTTTGCCATGCTTTCACCGTAGTCGGACACGGGTAGGGGGCGAACGAATGACCGGGCGCAAGCGCGACAACGAGGACCTCGCGGGAGAGATCCGGGAGCTCTTCGCGGACATGTGGCAGGTGCCGCGCTTCTCCGCGGGCCTGCGTCAGGGCTACCGCCCCCAGGCGGACTGCTTCCGCACCGACGACCCGCCGGCGCTGAACGTGATCGTCGAGCTCCCCGGCGTCGACCCGGCCTCGGTCGAGGTCTCGGTCGCCGGCCACGCGCTCACGGTCAGCGGCGAGCGCACCCGCCCGCGCACTCCGGGCGCTCACTACCTCGCGATGGAGATCGAGTACGGCCCCTTCGAGCGGCGGATCGAGCTCGGCGACGAGGTCGACCCCACGAACGTCACCGCCGCCTACGACCAGGGGATGCTGCGCGTCGTCCTGCCGCTCGCGCGGCGCTCGCCGCAAGGCAAGGTCTCGATCGAGGTGCGGCGTGCGTAGGCTCGACGGAGCACGCATGGAGCGGAGGCGCCGGCTCGGCCGGCGCCGGAGCGGGGTGCGGCGTGCGTAGGCTCGACGGAGCACGCATGGAGCGGAGGCGCCGGCTCGGCCGGCGCCGGAGCGGGGCGCAGGCGTGACCGACACCGAGCCCGAGTACCAGGTCGTCGTCACCGAGGCGGAGCAGGAGGAGGCCGAGCGGCTCGGCGACGAGCTGCCGGCGACGCTGCCGGTGCTGCCGCTGAAGGAGACGGTCGTCTTCCCGGAGTCGATGACGCCGCTCGCGATCGGCCAGGAGCGCTCGATCGCGCTGATCGACGACGTCGTCGGCGGCGACCGGCTGCTCGCGCTCGTCACCGTGCGCGACGAGACGGCCGAGACGCCGGACTGGGACGACCTCTACGAGGTGGGCACCGCGGCCGTCGTCCACAAGATGATCCGCGTCCCCGACGGGACGCTGCGCATCCTCGTGCAGGGCATCCGGCGGATCCGGATCGAGCGGCGCGTGCTCGAGGAGCCGTACCTCGTCGGCGAGTTCGTCGAGCTGCCCGACCGCCTGGAGGAGTCGAGGGAGGTCGAGGCGCTGACGCGGAACGTGCAGGGCCTGTTCGCGCGGATCATCGGCCTCGTCCCCTACTTGCCGGAGGAGCTGCAGATCGCGGCCGCGAACGTCGACGACCCGAGCGCGCTCTGCCATCTCGTCGCGTCGACGCTGCGCCTGAAGACCGAGGACAAGCAGGGGCTGCTCGAGCTCGTCGACGTCGAGGAGCGGCTGCGGCAGACGTCGCTGCTGCTGAACGGCGAGCTGGAGGTGTTCGAGCTCGGCACGAAGATCCAGTCGCAGGTGCAGTCGGAGCTCGAGAAGGGCCAGCGCGAGTTCTTCCTGCGCCAGCAGCTGAAGGCGATCCAGGAGGAGCTCGGCGAGGGCGACCCCGAGCAGGCGGAGCTGCAGGAGCTGCGCGGCCAGCTGGACGCGCTCGCGCTGCCCGAGGAGGTGAAGCGCGCGTCCGACCGCGAGCTCTCGCGGCTGGAGCGGCTGCCTTCCGCGGCGGCCGAGTACGGCGTCATCCGCACCTACCTCGACTGGATCGCGACGCTGCCGTGGGGCGTCACGACCGAGGACAACCTCGACCTCGAACGCGCACGGCAGGTGCTGGACGAGGACCACTACGACCTCGACAAGGTGAAGGACCGGATCGTCGAGCACCTCGCGGTCTCGAAGCTCCGCAACGACCCGTCGGGGCAGATCCTCTGCTTCGTCGGCCCGCCCGGCGTCGGCAAGACGTCGCTCGGCCACTCGATCGCGCGCACGCTCGAGCGGAAGTTCGCCCGCATCTCCGTCGGCGGCGTCCGCGACGAGGCGGAGATCCGCGGCCACCGGCGCACGTACATCGGTGCCATGCCCGGCACGATCATCCGGGCGCTCCGGGACGCCGAGTCGATGAACCCGGTGCTGCTGATCGACGAGATCGACAAGATGGGCGCGGACGTGCGCGGCGACCCGGCGAGCGCGATGCTCGAGGTGCTCGACCCGGAG
>DASSSR010000085.1:0-5132 GCA_035708345.1 Gaiellaceae bacterium | reverse complement strand
GGCGGCGTCGCCTGCGCGCGCGGCGGCCACGGCTTCTTCCTGTCCACCCACGCCTTCCGGAGGTTCTGAGTGCTCTTCGCCCCGCTGACCGCACCGCCCGTGACCACGATCCCGCGCGGCCCCGCGGCGACGATCGCGACGCAGAAGGGAGAGCTCGTCTCGGTCGCGCTGCCGCACCGCGCCGGGCTCTCGTGGCGGATCGCGCGCACGCCGAACGCGCGCGTGCTGCGCCAGGTCGCCGAGGCCGACGTCGGCCGGAGCGTCGTCGTGGTGTTCAAGGCGCTGCGCGGCGGCAGGACGAAGGTGGTGTTCGCGCTGACCCGCGGCGAGAGCGCGAAGGGCCTCGCCTCGCGCACCTACACGGTCAGCGTCCGGTAGCGGCGCCGTTCGCCAGCGTCACCCAGACGCCGGCGCGGGCGCTGTTCCCCTGCGAGTCGAACACGGCGACCTGCAGCCGGTAGCGGCCGTCCGGCAGCCGGGCCGTGTCGAGGCGGTGCGCGAGGAAGTAGACGAGCCGCGCCGGGCGACCCGGCCGGTTGAGCGTCGTCCAGGGGGCGTAGACGTCGGCGAAGCGCTCGCGCGGCGCCAGGTAGGAGCGGAAGTCGACGGCCGTCCGCCACGGCGCCGACGCGGCTCCCGCGGGCACGAGCCGCCAGCGGATGTACGCGGGCGCGACGCGGGTCAGGTTCCACGGCGGGGCCGGCAGCGGCGCCGGCGGCGTGTCGTACGCGTCGACGAGCAGGTCGACCCGGCCGGCGAGCGCGCCCAGGTCGAGCCTGTGCGTCCCGGTCGCCGCGAAGAGCGTCACCACCGTCGGCGAGGTGGAGTCGACGTACGGAGCGATCCCGCCCGGGCGCAGCGGGTTGACGTAGGCGCCGCCGTGCAGCTCCGCGAAGTGCACGTGCCCGAAGCCGGGCTTGATCGTCCCCAGCTCCGTCCCCGCCGTCACGTGCGCGAGGTCGGCGACGACCGGGTCGACGTGCCAGTACGAGAACGTCCGGTCGCCCGTGTCGGCGACGAGCGCGACCGCGTCCGGCTGCAGCCGCACCGTCCCGTCGGCGACGGCGTAGACGGCCGTGCCGTCGGGCGCCGAGATGTCGACGCCGAAGTGGAAGGAGGACGGGCCGGTCCCCTCCTGACGCGGGTCGTCGAAGAAGCTCCGCACCGGGTGCTGCCGGTCGAACGGCTTCAGCGGCCAGCCGTACGACGCGTGTGCCGCCGCCGGCAGCGCGAGCGCGGCCGCGGCGGCCGCGAGCGCCGCACTACGGCGCAACCGCCAGCGTCCGCGCGCGGAAGGCGATCGGGCCGCCGTGCGTGTTCGCCTCGAACCAGCCGGTGACGTCGACGTCGCGGCCGACGTCGGCGCGCAGCAGCCCGCAGCGGTCGGGCTCGCAGTGCGTCCGCCGGTCGACGCGCAGCGTCACGGGATGGCCGATCTTCACCCGCGGGCCGCTGGTCTCGGAGACGATCGAGGCGAGGTACGTGCTCGGCGCGACCCAGCGCCCGAGGTGCAGCCGCAGCTGCCAGCCGCCGGCGGCTAGATGGACCGCTGATAGGAGCGGAAGCACCACGTCGCGAACAACGATGTAGCAGCCGCGACGGCGACAAGCAATGCCAGGTAGACGCCGGTCGCGCCCCAGTCGCCGCCGGAGAGGATCGCGTTCCGCATCGCGCGGGTGCCCCAGTTGACCGGGTTGAAGCGCGCGATCGCGCTGATCCAGCCGGGCATCAGGGCGACGGAGACGAGGATCGAGGAGAGGAACATCAGCGGCATGCCGACGAAGTTGGCAGCGGCGATCATCGACGCCTCCTTCCGCATCAGCAGCGCGATCCCGTGCGAGAAGCCGGCGAAGACGCCGCAGAGGAGCGCCGCGCCGGCGAAGACGACGAGCCACCCGAGGACGCCGCCGTGGACGCGGACGCCGAGTGCGAGCGCGACGAGCAGCAGGATCAGCGCCTGCAGCATCGCGGTGATCCCCGCCCTGACGACCTGTGAGAGGACGATCGCGACGCGCACCGTCGGCGCCGCCAGGAAGCGGTCGATCACGTGCCGGTCGAGGTCGCTGATCATCGCCATCCCCGACCACATGCCGCCGAAGAACGCGTTCATCGCGACGACGCCGGGGGTGAGGAACTCGACGTAGCTCGCGTTCGACGGGCCCTGCGCGCCGACGTGCTTGAACAGCTGGCCGTACAGGACGAGCCAGAGCATCGGCTGGATCACCATCATCGCGATCCAGATCGGCTCGCGCATCAGGTTGCGCACCTGGCGCACGACCATCCAGCCGGTGTGGCGGAAGAGCTGCCTCACGCGCGGCCCTCGTCCTCCGAGGAGAAGTCGCGGCCGGTGTAGTGGAGGTAGACGTCGTCGAGCGACGGCCGCGCGGTCGTGACGGCGGCGACCTCGATGCCCGCGTCGTCGAGCGCGCCGAGGATCGTCGGGATCGCCTCGGCGCCGTTCGCGACCCGCGCGCGCACGGTGACGCCCTCGACGAAGACGTCCTGCGCGAGCTGCGCGACGACCCGCTCCGCCTCGACGACGCGCCCGTTCGTCTCGCGCAGCTCGACGGTGACCGACTCGCCCTGCAGGTCACGCTTCAGCTCCTCCGGCCTCCCCTCGACGACGACGCGGCCGCGGCTGACGATCGCCACGCGCTCCGCCAGCCGGTCGGCCTCCTCGAGGTAGTGCGTCGTCAGCAGGATCGTCAGGCTCTCGGCCGCGGCGAGCCGCTCGACCTCGACCCACATCGCCGCGCGCGCCTCCGGGTCGAGCCCGGTCGTCGGCTCGTCGAGGAAGAGCACCCGCGGCCGGTGCACGAGCCCGATCGCGATGTCGAGCCGGCGCTTCATCCCGCCCGAGTAGCCGCGCGCGACCCGGTTCGCCGCCTCGGCGAGGCCGACGAGCTCGAGCAGCTCGTCCACGCGCGCGTGCAGCGGCTTGCCGGCCATGCCGTGGATCCGCCCCTGCAGGAGCAGGTTCTCGCGGCCGGTCGCCTCCCAGTCGACGCCCGAGTCCTGGGCGACGTAGCCGATCGCCGAGCGGACGCGGTTCGGGTGGCGGACGACGTCCTCGCCTGCGACGAGCGCGCGGCCGGAGTCGGGCCGCGTCAGGGTCGTCAGGACGCGCACGGTCGTCGACTTGCCGGCGCCGTTCGGGCCGAGCAGCCCGAAGACCTCGCCCTCGCGGACGGCGAAGGAGACGCCGTCCAGCGCCTGCACGTCCTTGTACCGCTTGCGCAGCTCCTCCGCGACGATCGCGTCCACGACCGTTACGACTCTAGTGCGGCCTCCGGATCATCGTTCGCTACGGTCGCAAGCCGTGCGCACCCTCGCCGTCTTCGCCCGCTCCGTCCTCGCCGGCGCTCTCGCGGGGGCGGGCGCCGGCCTCCTCGTCGGTGGAGTCGGAGGGCGCCTCGCCATGCTGCTGCTGCGGCTGACGTCGCCGGACGTCGTGCTCGGGCTCACCTCGGACGACGGCTTCGAGATCGGCGTCGTCTCGACGAGGACGCTCGTGTTCGTGCTGGAGATGACCGTCGCGGGGGCGGTGCCCGGCGCGGCCTACGGAGCCCTCCGGCTCGGCCTGCCGTCCAGGCTGCGGCTGCCGCTCTGGACGCTGGCGTGCGCGGCCTTCTTCGGGCAGGCGGTCGTCCACGAAGACGGGATCGACTTCACGCTGCTCGAGCCCGTCGGCCTGGCGGTCGCGCTCTTCGTCGCGTTGCCGGCCGCGTGGGCTGCGCTCGTCGTCGCGCTCGTCGAGCGGTCGCTGCGCCGCGTGCGGCCCGCGCGCGTGCCGCGCGCGCTGTTGCGTGTCGTGCCCGTCGTCCTCGTCGGCGCCGCGATCTTCGCCGCGGTCGGCCTCGCCGACACGGTCTCGCGGCTCGGCTGAGGTCAGCTCTCCGAGATGCGCGCCCCGACGAGCACGCCGGCGATGCCGCCGACGGCGCCGAAGAGCAGCGACTGGACGCCGAGCGAGCTCGCGTGCCAGAGCAGCACGGGCACGTAGCCGCCGACGACCGAGCCGAAGAGCGCGCACATCCCGATCACGCCGCGTCCCATGCGGAAGTGATCGGCCGGAACACGACCGATCGTTAGAGTCAGCCGCCGTGGATCTCTACGAGTACCAGGGCAAGGAGCTCTTCCGGCGCGTGGGGATCCCCGTCTCGGAGGGCCGCCTCGCCGAGACCCCGGAGCAGGCGCGCGCCGCCGCGGAGGAGCTCGGCGGCCCGGTCGTCGTCAAGGCGCAGGTGCTGACCGGCGGCCGCGGCAAGGCGGGCGGCGTCAAGCTCGCCGACGACCCGGCGGACGCGGAGGAGAAGGCCCGGAACATCCTCGGCCTCGACATCCGCGGCCACGTCGTCCGCCGCCTCTGGATCGAGCAGGCGTCCGACATCGCCAAGGAGTACTACCTCTCGATCACCTTCGACCGGGGCGCGAAGAAGCCGCTCTTCATGTTCACGACGCAGGGCGGCGTCGAGATCGAGCAGGTGGCCGAGGAGAGCCCCGAGGCGCTGATCCGGCTGCACGTCGACCCGTCCGAGGGCTTCCAGCCCTGGGTCGCGCGCCGGCTGGTCTACGGCGCGGGCGTCGAGGATCCGTCGGAGCAGAAGCAGATCGCCGCGATCGCCGAGCGGCTCTACCGGGCCTTCACGGAGTTCGACGCGATGCTCTGCGAGATCAACCCGCTGATCGTCACGCCCGAGGGCGAGGTGAAGGCGCTCGACTCGAAGTTCACGGTCGACGACAACGCGCTCTTCCGGCACCCGGACATCGCGGAGATGCGCGACACCGCCGCGGCCGACCCGCTGGAGACGTTCGCGCGCGAGAAGGGCGTCACCTACGTCAAGCTCGACGGCGAGGTCGGCATCCTCGGCAACGGCGCCGGGCTCTCGATGTCGACCGTCGACGTCGTCGCGCACGTCGGCGGCCGGCCCGCGAACTTCTGCGACCTCGGCGGCGGCGGCAGCGCCGAGGGGGTCGTCGACGCGCTCGAGGTGATCACGCGCGACCCGCAGGTGAAGTCGATCTTCTTCAACATCTTCGGCGGGATCACCCGCTGCGACGAGGTGGCGCGCGGGATCCTCGAGGCGCTGGACCGGCTCGACATGTCGACGTACCCGCTCGTCGTGCGCCTC
>DASSSR010000084.1:0-4160 GCA_035708345.1 Gaiellaceae bacterium | reverse complement strand
CCGGTCTGCCACGGCGTCGGCGCCCGCGCGCACGAGCCGCCCTATCCGCACCAGGCCGGGAGCGGCACCTTCGAGGCGGGCATGGTGCTCGCGGTGGAGCCGGGCGCGTACTGGGCCGGCGGCGGCGGCCTGCGGGTCGAGGACAACTTCCTGCTCACCGCGGACGGCCCGCAGAAGCTGTCCGCCTTCCCCGACGGAGTGGTGCGCGCATGAACGAGCGTAGGCTCGACGGAGCTCGTCAAGGAGCGGAGCCGCCGGCTTCGCCGGCGGCGGGAGCGGGGACGCAGATCTGGACCGGTGCCCTGAACGACGCGTACGCGCTCGGCGGCAGCGTCGGCCTCTACGACACGACGCTGCGCGACGGCGAGCAGACGGTCGGCGTCGTGCTCGACCCCGGGCAAAAGCTCGAGGTGGCGCGGCTGCTGGACGAGCTCGGCGTCGACCGGATCGAGGCCGGCTTCCCGCGCGTGTCGCAGGACGACTGGGAGGCCGTGAAGCTCGTCTCGCAGGCGGGGCTGCGCGCGCAGGTCTGGGGCTTCTCGCGGGCGGTGCCGGCCGACCTGGAGGCGCTCGTCGAGCTCGGCGTGCCCGCGTCCGTGATCGAGTCCCCGATCTCCGACCTGAAGCTCGACGCGATCGGCGTCGACCGCGAGACGATGCTCCGGCGGATCACGAGCGCGATGCGCTTCGCCGCCGAGCACGGGATCCTCGCCGCCTTCTTCGGCGTCGACTCGACGCGCGCGCAGCCCGACTTCTACGAGCGGGTGTACAGGAGCGCCGTCGAGGCGGGCGCGCGCGAGGTCGTCGTCGTCGACACGCTCGGGATCGCCTCGCCGGAGGCGGTCGCCGACCTCGTCGGCAGGACGGTCGAGTGGGTCGGGCCGGACGTGCCGGTGCACTTCCACGGCCACAACGACTTCGGGCTCGCGACGGCCTCCGCGGTCGCGGCGGTGCGCGCGGGCGCGCGCTGGGTGCACGGGACGATCAACGGGATGGGCGAGCGGGCCGGCAACGCGAACCTCGGCGAGGTCGCGCTGGCGCTGCGCGCGCTCTACGGCGTCGAGTCGAGCCTCCGCCTCGACCGGATCCGCGACGTCTCCGCACGGGTGCGCGAGCTCTCCGGCTACGAGCTCGAGCCGTGGAAGCCGGTCACCGGCGAGACGCTCTTCCGCCGCGAGTCGGGCGCGGTCGCGTCGCAGTTCCACGACCCGCCCTCGATCGAGCCGTTCTCGTCGGCGCTCGTCGGCGCCGAGCGCGGGATCGTGCTCGGCAAGAAGAGCGGCATCGACTCGATCCGGATCAAGGCGGAGGAGCTCGGGCTCGACGTGCCGGAGGAGCGGCGCGCCGCGCTGCTCGCGCAGGTGAAGGCGCTCGGCGCGCAGAAGCGGGGCCTCGTCACCGACGACGAGTTTCGCGCGCTCGCTGCGGGCTAACGCAGACGTGTGAGCGAGGGACGAGAGGTGGTGGCGCCGATGGCCGGTCGCTGAGCGCCGTCGCCCGTCACCGCCCCGTGCGGGCGGTCCGTCCGTCGTTCGATCTGAGGAGACACCAATGGAGACGCACGTCGTTCCCGCCGCGCCGGCGCGGCGGAGCACCCGGGCCGGCGCTCTCGGCCTCGTGCTCTTCGCGGCGATCTTCGCCGCGGCGCTGAGCTGGGCCAAGTGGACGCCCTACTTGCACAAGCTGCAGGGCATCCGCGCCACCCGGGCGTGGCCGGGCCACGACCTGCTCGCGAAGGCCGGGGCCGCGCACTCGGCCCCCTCGCTGCACGGGGCGTGGGCGTTCACGTGGGCGTACGCGGGCGCCGTCTGGCCGGCGCTCGTCGCGGCGCTCCTGATCGGCGCGGCGCTCGAGGCGCTCGTCCCGCGCCGGTGGCTGCTGCGCGTCGTCGACCGCCGTTCGTGTCTGGGCGGATCGGTCGCGGGCGGCCTGCTGGCGCTGCCGTCGCTGATGTGCACCTGCTGCACCGCGCCGGTCGCCGCGAGCCTCCGCCGCACCGGCGCGTCGACCTCGGCGACGCTCGCCTACTGGCTCGGCAACCCGGTGCTGAACCCGGCGGTGCTCGCGTTCCTCGCGCTCGTCGCGCCGTGGCAGTGGGTGGCGACGCGCGCGATCGCAGGCGTCGTGCTCGTGTTCGCCGCGACGGCGGTGGTCGCGCGCTTCCTCGGCGACGGACGCACGCCCCGGCCGCGCGAGGTCGTGGAAGAGCTGCCGCGCCGAGTGCCGGTGCGGTTCGGGGCGGCGCTCGCGCGCCTCTCCGTGACCCTGCTGCCGGAGTACGCCGTCGTCGTCTTCCTCGTCGGGCTCTTCCGCGGCTGGCTGTTCCCGTTCGACGGCGGCGCGGCCCACTGGGGCGTGGCGACCGGCGTCCAGGGTGCGCTGCTGATCTCGCTGCCGGCGATCAGCGTCGTCTCGGCGGCGATGGTCGTGCGGACGCTGTCCGTGCGCGTGACGCTCGCCGCCGCCGCGGCGGTGGTCGCCGTCAGCGTCGGCGCCGGCATCCTGTTGACCGTGCTCTGAGATGATCGGCGGCGATGGCGGACTACGACGTGATCGTCGTCGGCAGCGGCGTCAACGGGCTCGCGTGCGCTGCGCTGCTCGCGAAGGGCGGCCGCCGCGTCTGCGTGCTGGAGCGGAGCGACCGCCTCGGCGGCTGCATCCGCACGGAGGAGCTGACCGAGCCGGGCTTCCTGCACGACACGCTCAGCGCCTGGCACCCGCTCTGGGTCGGCGGCGCCGCGCACGCCCGGCTGGGCGACGACCTCGCCGCGCGCGGGCTCGAGTACCTGAACACCGAGCTGCCGACCGCGACCGCCTTCCCGGACGGGGAGGCGGCGTTCCTGCTCCGCGACGCGGCCGGGAACGCGCGCGAGCTCGGGCCCGAATGGCCGGGCGTGCTCGAGCGCTTCTTCCCGAACGCCGACCTCGCGTTCGGCGTGCTCGGCACCGAGCTGTGGTCGCGCTCGGGGCTCGCGTTCGGGCTGAAGGCGTGGCGGCGCCACGGACGGCGCTGGCCGGAGTTCGCCGGCGAGCTGCTGCAGTCGAGCCGCGACTGGCTCGAGCAGACGTTCGCGTCGCCGCGCGCGCACGGCGTGCTCGCGCCGTGGGTGCTGCACACGGGCCTCGGCCCCGACGCGGCGACGTCGGGCTTCATGACGCAGGTGATCGCGGTCGCCGTGCAGGAGGGCGGGATGCCGATCCCGCGCGGCGGCGGCGCGCGGCTCGCGGAGGCGCTCGTCCGGCTGATCCGGGACCACGGCGGCACGTGCGAGGCGGACGTCGACGTCGAGGCGGTCGTGGTGCGCGGCGGCCGCGCGGCCGGCGTGCGCACGGCCGGCGGCGAGACGATCGGGGCCGAGCAGGCGGTCGTCGCGAGCGTGACGCCGCAGCAGCTGTACGAGCGGCTGCTCGGCGACGCCGACGTGCCTCGGCCGGTGCGGGAGGGCGCGCGCCGCTTCCGGCACGGACGGGCGGAGATGCAGATCCACTACGCGCTCTCCGAGCCGGCGCGCTGGGACGGCGACGAGCGGCTGAGCCGCACGGCGGTCGTGCACGTGACGCCGGGCCTCGACGGGGTCTCGCGGGCGGTCAACGAGGCCGAGCGCGGGCTGCTGCCCGAGGAGGCGACGATCGTCGTCGGCCAGCCGCTGACGATCGACCCGTCCCGTGCGCCCGAGGGACGTGGGCTGCTCTGGATCCAGCTGCAGGAGCTGCCGCGCCGCTTCGACTGGGACGACGCGGCGCGCGAGCGCTATGCCGACCGGATCCAGGCGCGGCTCGCGCGGCACATCCCGAACCTCGAGTCGTCGATCCTGCGCCGGGTCGCGCTCGGCCCGCACGACCTCGAGCGGCTGAACGTCAACCTCGTCGGCGGCGACCCGTACGGCGGCGCGCTCTCGCTCGACCAGAACTTCCTCTGGCGGCCGTTCCCGCAGAGCCCCGGCCACGGCACGCCCGTCGAGGGGCTGTGGCACATCGGCGCCAGCACGTGGCCCGGCCCCGGCCTCGGCGCCGGCTCGGGGACGCTCGTCGCGCAGCGGCTGCTGAAGCCGAGCCGGCGTCGCTCGCGCCGACGATGAACCGGGGCTGTTGCAGTCCTTGACCAACCTTCGCTGTTTGCCGGCAGCGTGGGTCGCAGGCAAGGAGGGCCAGCCCCGGTC
>DASSSR010000083.1:0-5694 GCA_035708345.1 Gaiellaceae bacterium | reverse complement strand
TCGTCCTCTACCTCGTGCTGACCGTCCCCGTCCTCGGCCACCACTTCCTCGTCGACCCGTCGATCGGCACCGACGTGAAGGTCGTCGGCGGCTCGCTGATGGGCTTCGGGCTCGGCGTCCCGAGCCTGATGCACGGCCTCGCCGTGATGGGCGGCGTCGAGGCGCGGCTGCGCGAGCGCGGCGCGGCCGGCCTCTTCGGCTGGCTGCGCCGGATCGACTTCGGCAACGCCAGCATCGCCGCGATGACCTGCTCGCTGCTCCTGTTCGCGATCGGCGGCTGGAGCGGCACCGCGGAGACGACGCTGCAGCTGAACATCGTCTCGCACAACACGATGTGGGTGCCCGCGCACGTGCACGCGATCGTCGTCGGCGGGACGACGCTCGCCTTCATGGGCTTCGCCTACGTGCTCGTGCCCCTGCTCGCGCAGCGGAAGCTGTGGGGCGGCCCGCTCGCGACGATCCAGGCGTACCTGTACGGGTTCGGCCTGCTGCTGCTGATCGCGACGCAGACGTGGGGCGGCATGCTCGGCATCCCGCGCCGCGTCGCCCGCGTCGACGTCGGCGCCGACCCGCATTCGTGGCGGCTGCCGATGGACCTGATGGGCGTCGCGGGCGGGGTCGCCGGGCTCGGCGGCGCGCTCTTCGTCGTGATCATGGTCATGACCCTGGTGCGCGGGCAGCGCACCGACGAGCCGTCCGAGCTCGCCGTCTCGGCGGAGCTGTCGGCATGAGCGTAGGCTCGACGGAGCTCAACCAAGAGCGGAGGCGCCGGCTTTGCCGGCGCCGGGAGCGGGCATGAGCTCGGCCGTCGTCGTCACCGAGCGTACCGCGGGAGTCGTCTGGCGAGACGTCATCACGCTGCTCAAGCTCCGGATCGGTGCGCTGATCACGGCGACGGCCGTCGCCTCGGGGGTGGCCGCCGGCCTGCACGACCCGGCGCAGCTGGTCGTCCTGGCCGCGGCCGCCCTCGTGTCCTCCTGCGGTGCGAGCAGCCTGAACCACTGGCTCGACCGCGACCTCGACGCGCGCATGGCGCGCACGTGCGGGCGGCCTCTCCCCGGCGGCCGCCTCGCACCCGGTGTGGCGCTCGGGCTGGGTGTGGGACTCACGCTCCTGCCGGTGTCCGCGGAACGCATCCTCGGCCCGGGCGCCACCCTCTACCTGCTCGCCGGCTCGCTCACGTACGCCGGCGTCTACACGGCCTGGCTGAAGCGGCGGACGCCGTTCAGCATCCTCTGGGGCGGAGCCGCCGGCAGCTTCGCCGCGCTCGCCGGCTGGCAGGCGGCGGCGTCGACGCTCCGTCCGGCCCCGCTCGTGCTCGCGGGCGTCCTCTTCCTCTGGACCCCCTCCCACTTCTGGAGCTTCGCGATCGCGCGCGAACGCGACTACCGGTCTGCCGGCGTGCCGACCCTCGTCGCGGTCGCGGGCGTGGTACGGGCCGGCCGCGCAGTGGCCGCGAGCGCGGCCGGCCTCGTCACCTGGTCGCTGCTGCTCGGCGCGTTCCTGCCGTGGCCGTACCTCGTGCTCGCGGCGCCGTCCGGGCTCTGGTTCCTCGCGCTCGCCGTCCGGCTCGCGCGCGACCCCTCGCCGGCCCGCGCCTGGAGCCTCTTCAAGCTCAGCGGCGTCCACCTGCTCGTCGTCCTCGCCGGCCTCGTCGCGGCCGGACTCGTCTGAAAGGAGCACCGAATGCGCCGACCGCACCTCGAGACGCCGGGAACGCTCGCGATCATGCTGATCTACCTCGGCGTGTTCCTCGTCATGTGGCTGCTCGCGTTCGCATACCTCGCCGCGCGATGGGCGATCTCCTAGCCGATCGCGCGCTCTCGCCTCGCCAGCACGAGGTGCTCGCGCTGCTCGCCGAGGGCCTGGGGCCGCGCGCGATCTCGGCGCGGCTCGGCGTCGCCGTGCCGACGGCGCGGAACCACGTCGCCGCCGTGCTGCACCGGCTCGGCTGCCACTCGCAGCTGGAGGCGGTCGCGGCGGCGCGGCGGCGGGGGTTGCTCTGATGCAGGAGCTCGGAATCGTCGTGGCCGGTGCCGCGATGCTCGCGCTGCCGCTGCGGGCGGTCGTCCGCCTGCGGCGGCGCGGGCGCCCCGACCTGGCGCCGTGGTCGCGGGTCGCGCTCGCAGCAGTCGCCGCGGCCGTCTGGCTCGGCGCTCTCACCGCCCTCGACGAGCCGGCCGACTCGCTGCTCTCGATGCACATGCTCCAGCACCTCCTGATCGGCGACCTCGTCCCGCTCCTGCTCCTGCTCGCCGTGCGCGGGCCGCTCGTCGTGCACCTGCTGCCGACGCGCGCGGCGCAGCGGCTGACGCGGCTGCTCGTGCGCCCGTCCGTCGCCTACGCGTGCTGGGCGGTCGCGACGGCGGTCTGGCACGTGCCGGCGCTCTACGACGACGCGCTCGCGAACGAGCGGCTGCACGCGTTCGAGCACGGGACGTTCTTCTTCGGCGGACTGCTCGTCTGGGCCGTGCTGCTCGACCCCGCGCGCCGCGGCCTCCTGCCCGGCTGGCGCCGGGTCGGGTACGCCCTCGCCCTGCTCGCCTCCGCCGGGATCCTCGGCAACGTGCTCGTGCTCAGCTACCGGCCGCTCTACCCCGCCTACGACAACCTGCGCGACCAGGACCTCGCCGGGCTGCTGATGATGGTCGAGCAGGCGCTGACGCTCGGCGGGATCGCGCTCGTGACCGCCCGCCGCGAACTGCGGCGGCGTCACCCGGAGCCGGCGTCGGCGGCCCGCCACCCGCTCGCCGTGTAGCCGCGGATCAGGGGATTCCCCGATTTCCGCCGCCGTCCGCCGGCCGAAGGTTCGAGGATGGCCGAGATCCGCACCGGCGCGCCCGCCTTCCGGACCGAGGCGAGCGGCCGCATCTCCGCCTGGAACGCCGGCTGCGAGGAGCTGACCGGGATCCCGGCCGCCGTGGCGGAGGGGCATTTCTGCTGGGAGGTGATCCGCGGCCGCGGCGCCGACGGCAGCGTCGTCTGCCATCCCGGCTGCTCGATCGCCCGGCTCGCCCGGCAGGGCTGGCCGGTGCGCTGCACCGACCTGCACATGCGCACGCCGACCGGGGAGAAGCGGGTGACGATCTCGACCATCTCCGTCCGCGCCGGCGACGAGACGACGGTGCTGCACCCGCTGCGCGAGAGCGCGCCGGCCGCGGCACCCGCGGCACCCGCCGAGCGGCCCGCGCTGACGCGCCGCCAGCTGGAGATCCTCGGCCTGCTCGCGGAGGGCGTGCGGGCCCGGCAGATCGCGGCCCGGCTGACGCTGTCGGAGACGACCGTGCGCAACCACATCCGCGCGATCCTCGGCCAGCTCGGCGCCCACTCCCAGCTCGAGGCCGTCGCTCGCGCGCGGGCGCTCGCGCTCCTGCGCGAGGAGCCCGCCGCGTAGATGAACGACTGATCGAGTTTCGACGCGGCGCGTGGCTCGCCGAGCAGACGAAGGAGGCGTCGTGACGCCCGCCCTCTCGGCCGCGGTCGGCGCGCTCGCCGTGCCCGCGGCGGTCGCCGCGAGCGTCCTCGCCGTCCGGCTCCTGCCGGCGGCGCTGCGCCGGCGGCCTGCCCGCCGCTAGAAAATCCCCCTTTCGCGCGACCACCGCGCCGCGTATCGTTCCGCCGTCACCGGCCGGGGGGCGGCACCTTGCACGACGCGCTGCGCGCATTCCACACCCTCAACACGATCGCGTTCATCGCGCTCGGGGTCGTCGCGCTGCAGATCTGGCGCGGCCGCCGCGACCGCGCGAGCGTGTGGGCGGCGGCCGCGTTCGCCCTGCTCGGCGTGCTGGAGCTGCTCGCGCTGATCCCCCAGCACGAGCGCAACGCCGGCGAGAAGGTCCTGACGCGGATCGAGGTCGTGATCCTCGTCCTCTTCCCCTACCTCCTCTTCCGCTTCACGAACGCGTTCCGGACGCCCGGCCGGCGGCTGGCGAAGGTGCTCTTCGGCCTGACCGCGGTCCTGATCGTCTGGGCGATCGCGATCCCGCGCTACCCGCAGTCCGGCGAGAGCCGCAATGCCGACGTCCAGGCGTTCGTGATCGTGTTCCTCGTCCACTGGGTCGTGCTCTCGGTCGCCTCCGGGATCAGCCTCTGGCGCGCCGGCCGGGCGCAGCCGGCAGTCGCCCGGCGGCGGATGCAGCTGCTCTCGTTCGCGAGCATCGCGCTGGCGGTCGCGCTGCTGCTGGCGCTGCCGACCTCCGGGGCGAACTCGGGCTACGCGCTCGCCACCCAGGTGCTCGGCTTCGTCGCCGTCCTCGGCTTCCTCACTGGCTTCGCGCCGCCGCAGGTCGTCCGCGTGCTCTGGCGCGCGCCCGAGGCCGAGCGCCTGCAGGAGGCGATGGCCCGGCTGCTCACGTTCGCCCACACGCAGGAGGAGGTCGCGCGCCGCGTGCTCGAGCCTGCGGCGCAGATCGTCGGCGCGCGCGCGGCGGCGATCCACAACGCCGAAGGGGAGCTCGTCGCCTCGTGGAACGTGCAGGGCGACGGGCCGGACGACGCAGCCGAGCGGGTCGAGGTCGAGGCGCCCGGCGCGACGATGGTCGTCTGGACGACGCCGTACGCGCCGTTCTTCGGCGACGAGGAGCTCGCGCTGCTGCGCGCGCTCGGCTCGGTCACCGGGCTGGCGCTCGACCGCGTCCGCCTCTACCAGTCGGAGCACGAGTCGCGGCTGCAGCTCGAGCGGGCGAACGAGCTGAAGGCGAACTTCATCGCGCTCGCGGCGCACGAGCTGCGCACGCCGATGACGACGATCCACGGCTTCGTGACGACGCTGCACCATCTCGGCGACCGGCTCGACGACGAGCAGCGCGACCGCGTCCGCGACGCGCTGATCCAGCAGACCGACCGGATGGCGAAGCTCGTCGAGCAGCTGCTGGACCTCTCTCGCCTCGACGCGGACGCGATCGAGATCGTCCCGGAGCAGGTGAACGTCCGCAGCGAGGTGGAGGAGATCGTGCGCGCCTCCGCGGCGGAGCCCGGAGCGGTCGAGTTGGCGGTGCCGGAGGACGCGGTCGCGACCGTCGACCGGAACGTGCTGGAGCGGGTGCTCGGCAACCTGATCACGAACGCTCTCCGCTACGGGGTGCCGCCCGTGATCGTCAGCGCCGAGCGGACCGACCGGCACCTGCGCGTCACGGTCGAGGACCGCGGCGGCGGCGTCCCGCCCGAGTTCGTCCCCGACCTCTTCGAGCGCTTCTCCCGCAGCGAGGGCTCCCGCGCCTCGGCGGTCGGCACGGGGCTCGGCCTCTCGATCGCGCGCTCGTACGCGCGCGCGCACGGCGGCGACCTCGTCTACGCGGCCGCGCGGCCCCACGGCGCGCGCTTCGAGCTCGTCCTGCCGGGCGAGCCGCGGGCCGGGCTCGTCCCCGTCTAGGCGGCCGGGCGCACGAGCCGGCCGCGTGTCGCGCCGCCGCGGAGGATCGTGCGGACGACGCGGCCGCGGAAGGCGCGTCCGACCCAGGGGCTGTGCCGGTGGCGGCAGCGGAGGTCGCCGGCGGCGAGCGTCCACTCCGCCGCCAGGTCGACGAGCGCGAGGTCGGCGTCGGCGCCCGGCTCGATCCGGCCCTTGCCGGGAAGGCGGAAGCGGGCGGCCGGGGCGGTCGCGGTCAGCCGCGCGACGGCCGGGAGGTCGAGGCCGTCGAGGCCGAGCAGCGCCGGCAGCAGGGTCTGGCAGCCCGAGATGCCGCCCCAGGCGGC
>DASSSR010000082.1:0-18244 GCA_035708345.1 Gaiellaceae bacterium | reverse complement strand
TGCGGCCGATGAGCGACTACGACCGGGACTTCTGGGAGGAACGCTGGTCGGAGGCGCTGCGCGCCCACGGCGACCGCGTCGCGCAGCGGCCGCCGAACGGCCACCTCGCCGCCGAGCTCGCGGAGCTGCGCCCGGGCCGGGCGCTCGACGCCGGCTGCGGCCACGGCTCCGACACGCTGTGGCTCGCGGCGCGCGGCTGGCGGGTCACAGCCGTCGACTTCGCCGCCGCCGCGCTCGCCCGCGGGCGGGCGACGGCCGAGGCGATGGGGCCGGACGTCGCCGGGCGGGTCGAGTGGATCGAGGCGGATCTCGCGGCGTGGACGCCGCAGCCGGACGCGTACGACCTCGTCGTCTCGCTGTACGTCCACGCGGGCGGATCGGTCGAGCAGCTGGTGCGGCGGCTGGCGGCGGCGGTCGCGCCCGGCGGGACGCTCTTCCTCGTCGGCCACCGCCCGGTCGACCCGGCGACCGGAGCGGAGACCGCCGCGGCCGGGCAGCTGCAGGTCTCGGTCGAGGCGGCGGCCGCCGCGCTCGATCCCGACGACTGGGAGCTCGTCGTCGCCGAGGAGCGCCCGCGCGCCGCCGCCGGCACGGGCGTCGACGCCGTCGTGCGCGCGCGGCGCCGCGGCTGAGCTCGGGGTCGGCCGCCGCGTCGGTTACGGTCGCCCTGTGCAGGGCCTGCGGCCGCGCCGGGAGCTCGCCTGTGCGGCCGGGATCGTCCTCCTCGCCGCCTGGCTGCGCCTGCGTCACCTCGGGCTCGCCGAGTTCAAGTCCGACGAGGCGATCGCGTTGCGGATCGCGCACGACATCCTCGAGGGCAACGTCCGCACCGTCGGCCTCACGTCCAGCTCGGGCGCCGCCAACCCGCCCCTGTACGTCTACATCGTCGCCGCCGTCGTCGGGATCCACGACAGCCCGCTCTTCGCGACCGGCTCGGTGGCCGTGCTCGCGGTCGTCGCGATCGCGCTCACGTACGTCGTCGTGCGGCCGCGCTTCGGCGGCATGGTCGCGCTGGTCGCGAGCGCCCTCTTCGCGACGGCCCCCTGGGCCGTTCTCTACGGCCGCCACCTCTGGCAGCAGGACTACCTGCCGGTCGTGACCGTCCTGCTGCTCTGGAGCCTCTTCGCCGTGCTCGAGCGGCCGCGCACGCGCGCCGCCTTCCTGGTGCCCGTGCTCGGCTCCGTCGCGGTGCAGCTCAACCTCTCCGCCGTGGCGCTGGCCGTCCCGATCGTCGCGCTGCTCGTCTACCGCGCGCGCAGCGTCCACCGCAGTGCGCTCGTCCTCGGCGTCGTCGCCGGCCTGCTGCTGCTCGCGCCGTGGCTCGCGCACAACGCGAAGCACGGCTTCCACGACTTCAGCCTGATCGCGGACAACGGGCGCGGGCACGGCGGTGCGGCGGGAACCGGGACGATCGAGGCGATCCGTCAGACGGTCAACCTCGTCAGCGCCGAGGGATGGGGCTTCGTCGTCGGCTCGCAGCACCAGCCCGGCGCCGCCGACACGGTGGGGCGGATCGCCGGGATCGCGACCGTCGTCCTGCTCGGGGTGGGGATGCTGACCGCGGCCGTCGCGGTCGTGCGCGACGTCCGCCGGCGCGGGGCGCTCGGACCGGACGCCGCCCGCCGCGGCTTGCTGCTCGTCTGGCTGCTCGGCATCTGGGCCTCGTATCTCGGCTCGTCGAGGAGCGGCGTCGGCCCGCACTACCTGATCGTCAGCTACCCGGTGACCTTCGTCCTCGCCGCGCTCGGCCTCGTCGACCTCGCGCGGCCGGCCCGGGCCGTCCCGGTCGCGCCGGTCGCGGCGGCGCTCGTCGGGGCCGGCTTCCTCGCGTTCACCGTCTCCTTCCAGCACCTCGTCCAGCGCCAGGGCGGGACGGCCGGCGACTACGGCGTCGTCTACCGGGACACGGCCGCCCTCGCCGACGCCGCACGGGTGCGCGGCCTCCACGTCGACGACGCCGCGGCGGAGTACCTGATCACCGGGCATCTGACGCTGCCGCCGGGGACGCGGGCCGTCCCCACCCGCAACCGCCTCCGGGATGCGACGCCCCTGCCGTGCGCCGGGCTGCGCCGCTCGTTCGGGCCGCTCGAGGCGTGCTTCCCGAAGTAGTTGACCCGCGCCCGGCGGGGCGCTAGAACGACGACGAGAGAGCGCTCGCCGGGAGGAGGCCCTGTGGCGAGGTTCAGATCGCTTGCGGTGCTCGCGGCCGTCGCGGCTCCCGCGACGGTGACGGCGGCGCGCGCGCCGCAGCCGCACGTGGCGGTGCGCCGCCCCGCGCTGCTCACCGCCGCCCTCGCGGCGGACACGACCGCGTTCGTCCGCAAGCGCACCAGGACGGCCGGCTGCGCGCTCGGCGTCACGCCCGACCGCTCGTGCTCGCCCGGCGCGTACGACACGACCCGCACCGCCGCCGTGCTCTGCGCGAAGACGTTCCACACCGGCACCGTGCGCGCCGTCACGACCGGGCTCAAGCACCGGGTCGAGGCGGAGTACGGGCTGGCGCCGAAGAGCTACGGCAGGACGCTCGAGATCGATCACATCGTCTCGCTCGAGCTCGGCGGCTCGAACGACATCGCCAACCTCTATCCGGAGCTCGCGCCCGGCTACCACGTCAAGGACGTGCTCGAGAACAAGCTGCATGCGCTCGTCTGCGCCGGGAAGATGACGCTCCGCAGCGCCCAGCGGCACATCGCCGCCGACTGGACGGCGCTCTACGCCCGCGTGTTCGGGAAGCCGCCGGTCACGACACCGACGCAGCGGTGATCGTGTCGAGCTTCGGCCACGCCCTGTCGAGATAGGCGTTCCCCTGCTCGGTCATCTCGCCCTGGTGCGCGGTCGGCGCGTCGCCGTAGCCGGCGTAGAAGGAGGCGACGACCTTCATCCCCGAGACGACCTCGCCGAACGGGGCGAAGCCCTGCGAGTCCAGGGACGTGTTGTCGCCGAGGTCGACGAAGACCTGCGTCGTCCGCGTGCCGGGGCCGGCCGACGCGAAGGTGACGCGGCCGCGCGTGTTGCGCTCGACCACCGGGTCGTCCGGGATCGTCGCGTCCAGCCACGCGCGCGACACCTGCGGGTAGGCGCTGATCCCGAACTGCACGACGAAGCCGGGGACGACGCGGAAGAGCTTCGCGCCGTCGTAGAAGCCGTTCCGCACGAGCTCGTAGAAGCGGTCGGCCCCGTGCGGCGCCCACGCGCGGTGCACGCGCACCGTGAAGTCGCCCTTGGTCGTGTGGAAGACGGCGTCGAACTGCGCGGGCGCGGTCGCCGTCAGCTTCGCCGGATGGAGGAGCGCGTCGCTCTGCCCGGCCTTCGTGGCGGCGCTCGAGCCGCCGCAGCCGGCGGCGACCGCGACGAGCGAGAGCAACGGCAGGACGCGGCGCATCGAAGCGCACCCTAGTCGGGTATAGGCTGAAACGGATGGTCGTGCTCGCAGCCGCAGCGCTCCTCGCCGCGCCGCAGACCGGCTTCGCCTTCGGCCGCGACGGCGGGAACATCGTCCCGTTCCGCATCTCGATCACGGTCGACGGGAAGGTCCGCGCGACCGGCGCGGCGCCGCCGCACAGTGGCAAGCTGACGAAGCTCGAGCTGGCGACGCTGAACCGGATCGCCTACGAGACGAACTTCGTCGCGCTGCCGCTCAGGGTCGGCTGCCGGGACGCGCTGCCGGACGTCGCGACGCAGTTCATCCGCGTCGGCAGCCGCACGACGCGCGTGCACGGCGGCTGCGTCGCCCGCTTCAACCGCCTCTGGGCGGCGCTGACGAAGGCCGTTCGCTAGAGATTCCGCCGCCAGAGGAGGAACGCGAGCGGGGCGCCAGCCGCGAGCACGAGCCACGGCGCCAGCGGCACGCGCGCGTACGAGACGACCCGCGCATGCGCCGCCGCCTCGCCGACCGAGCTCCGCGCCGCCCGCTCGAGCCCGGAGACGTCGTGCTCCGAGAAGACGCGGCCGTCGGTGATCGACGCGAGGTTCCGCAGCGCGGCGCCGCTCGCCGGGTCGGTGGTGTACCCCGGGTCGGCCTTGCCGCCGTAGCGGTGCACACGCTCACCGGCGGCCCACACGTGCACGAGGAACGGCTGTACCTGCCGCTGCAGCGTCAGCCCGATCACCGGCGAGAGCGGCGCCGCCTCGCCGTCGGTCAGCACGACGAGCAGCTTGTGCCGCACGCCCGGCGAGTAGAACTGCGACTGGACGAGCGGCGCGATCGCCTCGAAGGTGGTCGCGCGGCCCTGGTGCGGCTGGCTCGGCGGCGGCCGGTCGATGCCGACCGATTGCTCCATCGTCCGTGCGAACAGCGTCTGGTCGACGGTCGGCATCAGCGTCGGCAGCGTCCGGTCGGTCATCGAGGCGATCCCGAAGGGGACGTCGGGCAGGGCCCGCTCGAGCGCGAGCGCGATCCGCTTCGCGCGCTGCAGCCGCGTCGGCGCGCCGGGACGGGCGGAGGCCCGCATCGAGAGCGAGGTGTCGAGGACGACGAACGCCTCCGCGTCCGAGCGCTGCCTCACCTGCTGCTGGCGCACGACGACCGGCTGCGCGGCGGCGACCGCGACGAGCGACGGAAGCAGGACGAGCGCGAGCACGACGGGCACGAGCGCGCGCCGCCCCGGGCCGCGCAGGCGCAGCAGGCGCCGCACCGCCTCCGCCCGGCGCTGCGCCAGCAGGAGCGCCGCGAGCGGCACCGCGGCCGCGAGCACGAACAGCGACGCGAGCGGCGTCAGGAACGCGAGCGCGGCCATCAGTAGCCGCCGCCGACCTGGTTCGCGCCCTGGCCGAGGCCGTAGCCGTAGCCGCTGCGCGCGTCCTTCCCGAGCCGCCCCTTGCCCGGCCGCGTGATGCGCAGCACGAGCTCGAGGTTCTGCTTCGCGTCGAGGTTCGTCGAGTCGAGCTCGATCGAGCGCTGGAAGTAGGAGGCGGCCCGCTGGAGGATCTGCGCGATCGCGTCCTGGTCGCTGCTCGGCACCGGCGTCGTCACGACGAGCACGCCGAGCAGGTTCGCGGCGGCCGAGCGCTGCGACGACGTCGGCGCCGACTGCATCTGCCCGAGCAGCCGGTCCTGCGTCTCCGCGCGCAGCGTCGGGATGTCCATCTGCACGTCCGGGTTGCCGCCCGTCCGCGTGAACCAGAAGAACTGCTCCGCCCGCCGCCAGGCGATGGTGCTCGAGGTGCCGAGGACGAGCGACGCGGGGTCGCCCGGCAGCGTCGTCGTCGGCCGCCACAGGCCCGTGTGCCGCGGCAGGGCGCGGAAGCGCAGGTCGTCGCGCTCGACCGTCGACCGCCACGACGCGACGTCGGCGGCGAACAGCGCCAGCAGCACCGCGATCCCGACGCACGCAAACGCGGCGAGCAGCGCGCGATGCCGCCGGAAGCGCGTCACGCGGCCACCTCCAGCCGCGCGTTCCAGCGCTCGTTGGCCGCGAGCAGCGCCACGAGCAGGAGCCCGAGCGCGATCAGCGCCCACGGGGCGGGCGCCGCGATCGCCTGCGTGTGCCGGGTGGCCGTGTGCGTGAACACCCTCGGGTCGACGAACGAGCTCTGCCCGAACAGGGCGGAGAACAGCCGCCGGTCGTGCGGCGCCGCGAACAGCGGCACGATCCGCACCGGGATGTGCTGCTGGCGCAGCCGCACCGCCTCCAGCTCGAGCAGCGGATAGTCGCCGGCGGAGTCGTCGAGGTCGCTGACGAGCAGGATCGCGCCGTGCCGCACGTGTGCGCGTCGGAGCGCGCGGGCGGCGGTCGCGAGCCCGGGCGCGATGCGGGTCCCGCCCGTGAACATGTCCCACGGCGACTGCCCGAAGATCGGGGTGTTGCCGTTGTACCGCACCGGCACGAAGAAGGGCACGAACTGCGTCAGGGCCGACGGCGGCGAGTTCGGCGGCAGCAGCTCGTACGCGGTGTCCGAGAACATCACGAGCCCGACCGACTGGTTCGCGGTCACGATCCCCTGCAGCGTCGTCGCGACGCGCGCGTACGTCGGTCCCGAGATGCTCGCCGACATGTCGAGCACGACGACGCCCGTGCTCGTCCCTTCCGGGAAGACCGCGGCGCGGCCGGCGCCGGCCGTGCGCGCGACGAGGAAGAGGAGCGCGAACGTCGCGGCGAGCGCGAGCGCGAGCGCGACGCGGACGGCGCCGGTCCGGCGCAGCGCGCCCAGCAGCCGCGGCCGGTCGGCGAGCTCGACGGCGCCGCCCCGGTGCACGCTCGGGACGATCACGGCTCGTCCTCCCCGGCGTCGCCGGCCTGCGAGGCGAAGCTCTCGACCTCCTCGTCCGCCGGCGTCCGCGCCGACCACGCGAGCTCGCGGGCGACGAGCGTCAGCTCGGCCGCGCGCTCGGCGCCGAGCTCGCCGGCGACGCGCTCGAGCGCCTTCCGCTGCAGCGTCTCGTCGCCGGACTCGTGCGCGTAGCGGAGCACCGCGAGCGCGCGCTCGAGCTGCGACGCGGGCACGGCGGTCTCGGCGACCGGCTCGGGCCGCAGGCCGCGGTACCAGCGGACGACGAGGAAGAGCGCGAGCGCGCCGAAGAGGCCGGCGACCGCCGCGGCGAGCCAGAGCAGCAGCGTGGGAGAGATCCGGTACGTCGGGGCCGCCATCGGCGTCAGGTGGACGCGCCAGTCGATGTGCCGCGTCCTGAACAGGAACGCGGCGACGCCCGGGCTGACCTGCGAGAGCACCTCCACCGGCGGCCAGTACGTGTCGATCCCGTACGCAGGCCGCCCCTTCGCCGACACGTAGTCGATGCGCGCGGGCGGGAAGCGGAAGACGTGGTAGCGGTCGCTCGGCGGCGTCCGCGGCACGCACGGGGAGGCGATGCAGCGCAACGACCACGTGTAGGTGATCTGCTCGAAGCGGCCGGAGGCGAGGCGCAGCACCTGCGCCGGGTGCACCGGCTGGTAGGGCGTGAAGGACGCGTGCACGCGCAGTCGGTCGGCCTCGACCCACTTCGTGTCGGCGACGATCGCGAGCCTCGCCGTCAGCAGGTCGCCGAAGAGGTGGACGGTGGGTGTGATCGACGCGTAGGCCTTCAGCGGCACGCCCTCGCCGACGGAGGAGCCGGACTGGTGCACGGGCAGCGCCGCCGCAGCCGAGCCGGCCGCCGCGAGCGCGCAGACGAGCGGGAGCAGCATCCGCTTCACGCGAGCGCTCCGCGCCACATCATCCGCAGGTCGGCCCAGCGCAGGAAGGCGTCGAGCATCCCGCCGAGCTCGTGCGTGTGCACCTCGACCGGCTCGAGCCCGAGCGAGCGGAAGCCGCGCACGAGCGTCTCCCAGCGGCGCTCGTGCTCCTCGCGCAGCCGCGCCGCCTCGGCGCGCGTCAGGTGCACGGGCGCGACGAGCCCGCTCGACGGCTGCGCGACCGGCACCGAGATCCCGCTCACGTCCGGGAACGTCCGCTCCCAGACCGGGTCCTGCACGAGCACCGGCACGAGCTCCCAGCGATGCTCGAGCGCGCGCTCCCACGCGGCGAGGTCGGGCGGGACGGTGAAGTCGGAGAGCACGAAGACGAACGCCTGCGTCGGCAGGTCGCGGCGGTGCTCGCCGAGGAACCCGAGCCCGCGCGCGACCGTGTCGCGCGGCGCGCGGAAGGGTCGGTCGAAGATCCCCGGGTCGGCGCGCTGCTCCGTGCGCGGCGGCCGCCACCACGGCTCCCCCTCGGCGTAGTCGAGGTAGCCGGTCAGGCTGCGCGCAGCCAGCGCGCTCTGCCCGATCAGGTCGAGCGCCGTCAGCAGCGCGCGCGGCTTGTCGAGCGTCCGCAGCGGCGACGACGCGATCGACATCGACGGCCGCCGGTCCGCGAGCACGACGACGCGGGGCGCCTCGTCGGCGAAGCGCTCGCGCACGATGAACTCGTCCGTCCCGCGCGCGGCCGAGAGGCGGGCGGAGGCCTGCCAGTCCATCCACGCGACGTCGTCGCCCGGCCGGTACTCGCGCGTGCTCGCGACGTCCGAGCCGACGCCGCGGCGCGCGCTGCGGACGCCGCCGAAGGCGAGGCCGATCACCCGCCGGCGCGGGATCAACGGGAAGACGGTGGCCAATCAGCCGTCCACGCGAGCCGGCACGTCGAGGTCGATGTCGAAGCCCGGCTTCGGCGCGAGGGCGAGGCAGCGCTCCCGCACCTCGACGGCGGCCGCGTCCCAGCCACGGTCGCGGATCTCGGCGAGGAAGCTCGGCCGGAAGAGGATGCGGTGCAGCAGCACCGGCACGAAGAGCTGCTCGACGTCGTCCGGCGTCACGTAGCGGCGGCCGTGCAGGAGCGCCCACGCCCGCGCGGCGCGGTTGAGCGCGAGCGTGCCGCGCACCGAGCTGCCGATCGCGACGAGGTCGAGCTCCCGCGTCGCCCGCACGAGGTCGACCATCCACCGCGCCACCGCCTCGTGCACGAACACCGCCGCGACCGCGCGCCGCAGCGTCTCGACCTCGTCGAGGTCGATCACCGGCCGGAGGCGGGCGAGCGGATGCCCCTGCAGCTGCTCGTCGACGATCCGGGCCTCGTCCTCGGGCTCCGGGTAGCCGAGCGCCGTCTTGACGAGGAAGCGGTCGAGCTGCGCCTCGGGCAGCGGGAAGGTGCCCTCGTACTCGATCGGGTTCTGGGTCGCGAGCACGAGGAACGGGTCCGCGAGCCGTCGCGTCTCGCCGTCCACGGTCACCTGCTGCTCGGCCATCGCCTCGAGCAGGGCGGACTGCGTCTTCGGCATCGCGCGGTTGATCTCGTCCACGAGCACGACGTTCGCGAACACGGGGCCCGGCCGGAACTCGAAGTCGCGCTCGCGCTGGTTGAAGATCGAGAGGCCGGTGACGTCGGTCGGCTGCAGGTCGGGCGTGCACTGGATGCGCGACGCGCGCGAGCCGCGGATCGAGCCGGCGATCGCCCGCGCGAGCACGGTCTTCGCGGTGCCGGGGACGTCCTCGAGCAGCGCGTGGCCGCCGACCATCAGCGCGGCGACGACGAGCTTCACCTGCTCGCGCTTGCCGTGCACGACGGTCTCGATGTTGTCGAGGAACCGCTCGGCGACGTCGTTGGCAACCGCAAGTTCGTCCGGGCTCACACGGCCTCCGATCTCGTTGAAAGGGTGCTCTTTAGACGCTCCGCGTGCGATTTCGATTGCTTATGAGTTCTCCCGCAGGCGCGCCTCGATTGCAAGTGATTTTCGGCCTTCCAGAACTGCGGCGTGCAGGTCGCCGAGCTCCGCCACGCGTGCGGGGACGGTACGGAGATTGTGCTCCCGCGGGTCGAGGTCGCGCGTCAGCTCCTCCCAGCGCAACGGCGTCGCGACCGGCGCGCCGTGCAGCGGCCGCGCCGAGTCGACGGCGACCACCTGCTGCCCGTGCCCCATCATCTTCGCGTCGACACGGGCGCGGTCGAGCCGGAGCGCGCCGGCGACGACGCGGACGAAGCGGCGGGCCTCCTCGTGCGTGTGTCTGCGGGCGATCGGCACGAGCACGTGCAGACCCTCGCCGCCGCTGGTGCGGACGTAGGCGTCGAGCGCCAGCACGTCGGGCGCCTCCCGCATCCGCAGGGCCGCCTCGACCGCGTCGGCCGTGTGCTCCGCGTCGACGTCGAAGAGGACGTAGTCCGGCCGGTCGGGCCGGTCGCAGCTCGAGGGCCAGACGTGCAGGTCGACCGCGCCGAGCTCGACCATCCAGAGCAGCGACTCCAGGTCGTCGACGACCGCGTACTCGACGAGCGCGCCGCCGCGCGACTTCGCCGGCTGCGGGCACCGCCGCACCGAGGCCGGGAGCTCGGGCGGCGCGTCCTGGTGGCTGAACCTCACGCCTGCCGCATTCCCGCTACGCCTGCGCGCTCACCTGCCTCGTCACCCAGCTCGTGTTCTTGACGGTGAAGAGCGCCCAGAGGTTCAGCCAGTAGAGGCAGCACTCGTAGAAGAGCATGTAGAGGAAGAGCCCGACGAGCTTGTCCGGGGCGCGGACCGGCACGAAGACGTAGCGCACGAGCAGCAGGATCACCCAGCTCGGCAGGATCACCTTCAGGAGCAGCGACGGGTCCTCGACCGCGGTCACCGCGAGCGCGATCCGGAGCCCGAACGAGAGGAAGGGAGCGGTCAGGTCCCAGAGCGCGATCTGCAGGAAGAGCAGCCGCTTGGTCCGCCACGCGTACGTGAGCGTGAAGGCGGACTCTCGGATGTAGCCGCGCTTCCACCGCCGCTGCTGGCGGAGGAAGCCCCGGACGGTGGCCGGAGTCTCCGTCCAGCTCACCGCCTCGGGCACGTAGACGACGTCGTGGCCGCGCCTGAGCACGAGGTTCGTCAGATGGCGGTCCTCGGAGTGGGTGCAGGCCTCGCCGAGGAACCGCTGTCCGGCGAACTCCTCGATCACGTCGCGCAGCAGCGGGGCTCGGTACGCGGCGAGGCAGCCGCTGCAGCAGACGACGCTGCGGATCACGCTCTGCGCCTGCTTGTAGATGTTCAGCCCGACCCAGTAATACGTCCCGATCATCCTCGTCAGCAGGTTCTGCCGCTCGTTGAGCAGGAGGACGTTGCCGGTGGACGCGCCGACGCCGGGGTGTTGCAGCGGCTCCACCACGCGCGTGAGCGCGTCCGGCTCGAGGAGCGTGTCGCTGTCGATCGTGACGACGAACTCGACGTCGGGGTCGAGCAGCTGCGTCACCGCCGTGTGGAGCGCCTCGCGCTTGCCGCGGTTCTCCGCGAAGTAGTGGACCGAGATCGGCAGCTCGGCGGCGAGCGCCTCGATTCGCCCCCCGACGCCGTTCGTTGAGCCGTCGTCGACGACGATCACCTGCTTGCGGCCGTCCGCCGCGAGCACCGAGCGGATCGACTGCTCGAGCAGGTCGGGCGACTCGTTGAAGCACGGAACGATCACGGCGAGCTTCCCGCCCGCGTAGGCCGGCCAGCGGGCCGGCCTGACGTCGTGTACGAGCAGCAGGCCGAACAGGTACCAGGTGTAGACGACGAGCAGGAGCAGGTAGGCGAACGTGAAGCGCTCCCAGAGGCGGACGTCGCCCCCGTACCGGCTCACGAAGAGCGTCGCCGAGCCCGCGAGCACGACGAAGAGGGCGGCGTAGATCGCCGCGTGGGCGCGCTCCGTCCGCGTCATCTCAGCTCGTCTGCGCGTCGAACGGCAGGAAGAAGACGTGCGCCACCTGCACGAGGACGCAGCGCCCGTCGCCGAGATAGCCTCGCAGCGACGTCTGGTCGGCGCCGTAGACCGACACGACGTCGACCGAGCGGCCGGCGACGGTCAGCGTCGACGTCGACGTGCGGTACGCGGACTGGATCGCCGTCAGCTGCCTGCGGTCGACGCTGCAGACGAGCTTCGCGGCGTGGGTGAGCCGCTCGACGACGCTCTGGTGTTGCGGGTCGGACGCTGGCACCTGGACGACGACGGTCGTCGAGCCCGGCAGCCGTCCGAGCGCCTTCTCGGCCGCCGACGGGCTTCCGAACGTCGCGGCGCCCGCCACGACGCTGAACGAGAAGAAGGCGAGCAGGGGAACCGCGACGAGCCACGTGGCGACGACGCGGGCGATGCCTCTCTTGCTGGCCGCAGTCCGTTGCGCCGCCGCAGGGCGCGGATCGCAGACGGACATGGAGTGACTGGACCTCCGGTCTGGAGTGGTGGGTTGAGGTCGTCGCATCGGCGCCCGCGGCGACCGGCCTCGATCACTCGAACGGACCGTTGTGATACCCTCCCGGGGTATGGATGAACGGATCTTCGTCGTTCCCGGGATGAGCTGCGCCCACTGCGAGCGCGCCGTCTCCGAGGAGCTCGCCGCCGTCGACGGCGTCGAAGCCGTCTCCGTCGATCTCGAGACGAAGCAGGTCGTCGTGCGGGGGTCCGCGCTCGACGACGTCGCGCTGCGGGCCGCGATCGAGCACGCCGGCTACGAGGCAGCCTGATGGCCGCGGAGACCGTCCGCCTCGAGCTCGACGGGATGACCTGCGCAGCCTGCGCCGCCCGGATCGAGAAGAAGCTGAACCGTCTCGACGGCGTCGAGGCGACCGTCAACTTCGCCACCGAGACGGCGACCGTGCGCTGCGACGAGGAGGTGCCGGTCGACGCGCTCCTCGGCGTCGTCGAGTCTGCCGGCTACCGCGCGCACGTCGCGACCGACGCGCCGCACGAGCACGGGGGCGACCCGTCGCTCGCCAGGCTCGCGGTCGCGGTCGCGCTGACCGTTCCCGTCGCGGTGCTCGGCATGAGCGGCCGCGCGCCGTGGGTCGCGTTCGCGCTCTCGACGCCGGTCGTCCTCTGGGGCGGCTGGGAGTTCCACCGCTCGGCGCTGCGCGGGCTCTCGATGGACACGCTCGTCTCGCTCGGCACGCTCGCCGCCTGGACCTGGTCGGCGGTGGTGCTGCTGGCCGGGCTGGACGCGGACACGTACTTCGAGGTCGCAGCGGTGATCACGACGCTGATCCTGCTCGGCCGACGGCTCGAGGCGCGCGCGAAGCGTCGCTCGACGGACGCCGTGCGGCGGCTGCTCGAGCTCGCGCCCGACGAGGCGTGGACGCTCGGCGTCGGCGATCTCTTCGAGGTCGGGCCGGGCCAGAAGGTCGCCACCGACGGCGTCGTCGTCGAGGGCGCGTCCGCCGTCGACCAGTCGCTCCTGACCGGCGAGTCGGTGCCGGTCGAGGTCGGCGTCGGCGACGCGGTCGCCGGGGCCACCCTGAACACGTACGGCCGGCTCGTCGTCCGCGCGACCCGCGTCGGCTCCGACACGGCGCTCGCGCAGGTTGCCCGCCTGGTCGAGGCGGCACAGGCCGGCAAGGCGCCGGTGCAGCGGCTCGCCGACCGCGTCTCGGCCGTCTTCGTGCCGGTGGTGGTCCTGATCGCGCTCGCGACGCTCGCCGGCTGGTTCGCGGCGGGAGCGTCCGCGTCGGCCGCGTTCACGGCCGCGGTCGCCGTGCTGATCATCGCCTGCCCGTGCGCGCTCGGCCTCGCGACGCCGACGGCGCTCGCCGTCGGAACCGGCCGCGGCGCCCAGCTCGGCGTGCTGATCAAGGGGCCGGAGATCCTCGAGCGGACGCGGCAGGTCGACACGATCGTCCTCGACAAGACCGGCACCGTCACCGAGGGGCGGATGCGGTACGTCGAGAACGGGCTCCCGCCCGAGGCGCTGCGGCTCGCGGGCGCCGTCGAGGCCGCGAGCGAGCATCCCGTCGCGCGGGCGGTCGCGGAGGCCGCGGTCGCGCGGTTCGGCGCGCTGCCGGCGGTGACGGGCTTCCGCGCCGTGCCAGGCTCGGGCGCGGTCGGAGTCGTCGAGGGCAGGCGCGTCAAGGTGTCGCGCGAGGGCGTCCTCGTCGACGGCGAGCACGTCGGGACGGTGACGGTCGAGGACACGGTGAAGCCGACGAGCGTGGAGGCGGTGGCGGCGCTCGAGCGGCTCGGCCTGACGCCGGTGCTGCTGACCGGCGACCGGCGCGAGGTCGCCGAGCGCGTCGCGCGCGAGGTCGGGATCGAGCGCGTGCTCGCGGAGGTCTATCCGGCGGACAAGGCCGCCGAGGTTGCCCGGCTGCAGGAGGAAGGCCGCGTCGTCGCGATGGTCGGCGACGGGATCAACGACGCGCCCGCCCTGGCGCAGGCCGATCTCGGGCTCGCGATCGGCACGGGCACGGACGTCGCGATCGAGGCGTCTGACCTGACGCTCGTCTCCGGCGACCTGCTGGCCGCGGCGGACGCGATCCGGCTCGCGCGGCGGACGCTGGCGACGATCCGCGGCAATCTCTTCTGGGCGTTCGCGTACAACGCCGCCGCGATCCCGCTCGCGGTCGCCGGGCTGCTGAGCCCGATGGTTGCGGCGGCGGCGATGGCGTGCTCGTCCCTCTTCGTCGTCGGCAACTCGCTGCGGCTGCGCCGTTTCCGGGGGCTGCGCGCGTGAGCCACGGGTACACGAAGGACAAGGACGCGCTCGTGAAGCGCCTGCACCGGATCGAGGGGCAGGTGCGCGGGATCGAGCGCATGGTCGAGGACGACCGCTACTGCATCGACGTGCTGACGCAGATCGGCGCGGTCAACACCGCGCTCGAGTCGCTCGCGTTCAAGATCCTCGACGAGCACGTGCGCCACTGCGTCGCCGGCGCCGTCGGATCTGACGACGGCGAGGCGAAGATCGAAGAGCTCCTCGCCGCGGTCCACCGGTTCGCGCGTACGTCGAAATGAGCGCCCGTCTTCGGCCCGCCGTGCAGGCGACGCTGCACTGCCTGACCGGCTGCGCGATCGGCGAGATCCTGGGCATGGTGATCGCGACGGCGCTCGGGTGGGGGAACGCGGCCTCGATCGCACTGTCCGTGGCGCTCGCGTTCCTCTTCGGCTACGCGTTGACGTATCTCGCGGTGCGGAGCGTGCGCGTCGCGATCTCGTCGGACACCGTGTCGATCGCGACGATGGAGATCGTTGACAACGCGTTCATCCTCGCGGTGCCGGGGGCGATCGCAGCGGGGCTCGGCGACGGGCTCTTCTGGTGGAGCCTGCTGGTGTCGTTGGCGGTCGCGTTCGTCGTCACGGTGCCGGTGAACGCGTGGCTGATCGCGCGCGGCCGCGGCCACGCGCACGCGCACCACGCGCACGGAGCCTAGAGCTTGAAGGCGGCGTGCTTGATCTGCGTGTACTCCTCGAGCGAGTACATCGACATATCCTTGCCGTAGCCGCTCTGCTTGTAGCCGCCGTGCGGCATCTCGCTCGTGATCGGCAGCAGGTGGTCGTTCACCCACACCGTCCCGAACTGGAGCCGGCGTACCGCCTCCAGCGCCCGCGAGACGTCGCGCGTCCACACCGACGCGGCGAGGCCGTAGCGGACGTCGTTCGCCCACTCGATCGCCTCCGCGTCGTCGGCGAACCGCTGCACGGTCACGACCGGCCCGAATACCTCGTCCTGAACGATCTCGTCCGTCTGGGCCACGTCCGTCACGAGCGTGGGCTGCACGAAGAAGCCGCGCGAGCCGTTCGCGCCGGCCGAGCCGCCCGTCAGCACCGTCGCCCCCGACGCCCGCTCGAGGAAGCCGAGGATCCGCTCCTGCTGCGCGGCCGAGATCACCGACCCCATCTCGACCTCGTCCGACTCCATCGGGTCGCCGACCTTCAGCGACTCGACGGCCGGCACGAGCTCCTCCAGCAGCCGCTCGTAGATCGTCGGCCCGGCGATCACCCGCGAGCCGGCCGTGCAGTCCTGCCCCGAGTTCCAGTACCCGGCGAGCCGGATCCCGTGCGCGACCGCGGCCGGATCGGCGTCGTCGAAGACGACCATCGGCGCCTTGCCGCCGAGCTCGAGGTGGACGCGCTTCACCGTCTCCGACGCGACGCGCGCGATCGTCTTCCCGGTCGCGACGTCGCCCGTCAGCGAGACGAGCCGCACGTCCGGGTGCTCGACGAGCCGCTGCCCGACGGGGACGCCGTCCCCCGTCACGACCTGCAGCACGCCGGCCGGCAGCACGTCCTTCTCCACGCACAGCTGCACGAACCGCAGCAGCGAGAGCGGCGTCTGTTCGGACGGCTTCAGGATCTGCACGTTCCCCGCCGCCAGCGCCGGCCCGAGCTTCCACACGGCCATCATCAGCGGGTAGTTCCAGGGGCAGATGCCGGCGACCACGCCGAGCGGCTCCCGCCGGACGATCGACGTGTAGCCCGCGATGTACTCGCCGGCGGACTTCCCCTCGAGCACCCGTGCCGCGCCGGCGAAGAAGCGGAGGTTGTCGGCGGAGAACGGCATCTCGTCGCGCGACGCCAGCAGCGGCTTGCCGACGTTCGCCGACTCGAGCTGCGCGAGCTCCTCGGCGTGCTCCTCGAGCACGTCGGCCAGCCGGTGCAGCAGCTCGGAGCGGTCCTTCGGCGTCTTCTCCGACCACGCCGGCCACGCCGCCCGCGCGGCCGCGACGGCGCGGTCGACGTCCTCCGCCGAGCAGCGCGGCACCGACGCGATCACCTCGCCCGTCGCCGGCGCCAGCACCTCCATCGTCTCGCCCGACGCGCTGTCGACGAACTCGCCGCCGATCAGGCACCTGTACGACGTCGCCGTCGCGCTCATCTCACGCCTCCTTGTCTGCCGGAAAGGACGCCGGTGTCGCGCATCAGCCGCTGCGCGAGCGCCACGGGGACCACCGTGAGCGCGATCATCGCGAACGCGATCGCGTTCACGATCGGCAGCTGCTGGCCGAGCCGGATGTAGCCGAAGATCAGCAGCGGGAGCGTGTTCTGCGCCCCCGCCGTGAAGTACGTCACCACCACCTCGTCGAACGACAGCGCGAACGCGAGCAGCCCGCCCGCGACGAGCGCCGTCGAGAGGACGGGCCAGACGACGAAGCGGAAGGTCTGCCAGCCGTCGGCGCCGAGGTCGGCGGACGCCTCGAGCAGCGACGGCGAGGAGCGCCGGAGCCGTGCGAGCACGTTGTTGTAGACGATGACGACGCAGAAGGTCGCGTGCCCGATCACGATCGTCCACATCGAGACCGTGATGTGCCCGGCGACGTAGAACGAGTCGAGGGCCATGCCGGTGACGATCCCCGGCAGCGCGATCGGCAGCACGAGCAGGAACGAGACGACGTCCCGGCCGAAGAAGCGGAAGCGCGCGACGCCGAAGGCGGCCGCGGAGCCGAGGACGGTCGCCGCCGCCGTCGCGACGAGCGCGACCCGCACCGACAGCCAGAGCGCATCGCGCACGTCCTGCGAGTCCCACGCAGCCCGGAACCACTTCGTCGTGAAGCCTGGGATCGGCCACGACTGCACGTTCGACCTGTTGAACGCGTAGACCATGATCAGCGCCAGCGGGAACCAGAGGAAGAGCAGGACGAGCCCCGTCCACACCGCGAGCGCGAGGCGCGTCGACCGTGCCTCCATCACATCGCCTCGAACGCGCCGAGGCGGCGCGCGATCAGCAGGTAGACGCCCATCACGCACAGCGGCACGGCCGCGAATGCCGCCGCGAACGGGACGTTGTTCGAGATGCCGACCGAGTCGTAGACGACGTTGCCGATGAACTGCGAGGAGGAGCCGCCCGCGAGCAGCGGCGTCACGTAGTCGCCGAGCGTCAGCGAGAAGGTGAAGATCGAGCCGGCGACGACGCCGGGCAGCGCGAGCGGCAGCACGACGCGCCGGAACGTCGTCCAGCCGCGCGCGCCGAGGTCGCGCGACGCCTCGATGTAGGAGTGGGGGATCCGCTCGAGCGCGCCGAAGACCGGGAGGATCATGAACGGCAGCCACACGTAGGTGAAGATCAGCCAGACCGCCCAGTTCGAGTAGGCGAGGTTCGCGGCGGGCAGGCCGAGCTTCCCGAGCGTCCAGTTGAGGACGCCGTCGTGGTTGAGGATCAGCCGCCAGATGTAGACGCGCACGAGGTACGACGACCAGAGCGGCAGCAGCACGCCGACGAAGACGATCGTGCGCGTGCGCGTCGACGCGATCCGCGCCATGAAGTACGCGAGCGGGAACGCGAGCACCGCGTCGGCGATCGTCACGGCGGCGGCGATGCCGATCGTGCGCAGCGCGATCGTCCGGTACGCGCTCGCCTCCCAGAGCGTCTTGTAGTTGTCGACGTTCCAGATGTGCTCGATCTCGGTCGTGAACGAGTTGACCGTCCAGAACGAGGAGACGAAGAGCGCCGCGAGCGACGCGAGGTAGACGAGCGCGAACGCGAGCAGCGGCGGCGCGAGCAGCAGCAGCGCCTTCGCCCACGGGTGGCGCCAGAAGAGACCGGAGAGGCGGAGCCGGGCCGTCCGCAGCGGACGACCCGGCTTCGACGACGGGCTCAGCCCTTGAGCTGTGTCCAGGCTTGCTGCCACTTCGTGTAGTCCACGCAGTCGTTCTTGCCGTTGCCGCACTGCGCGACCGGCGTCTTCCAGAACCGGATCGAGTCGAAGTACTGCTTCGACGCGCCGCAGTGGTACTGCGCCGCCGAGCCCGGGGACAGCTTGTTCATGATCGGGCACGCCTTCGGGTTCGCCGGCGTCTCCCCGAAGTAGATCGCCTGCTCCGCCTGCACCTTCGGCGTCGACACCCACTTCATCCACATGTAGGCGCAGTTCGGGTGCTTCGCGTGCGCCGAGAGCATCCACGTGTCGGCCCAGCCGGTCGCGCCCTCCTTCGGGATCAGGTCCTTCACCGGCGCCTTCGCCGCCTGCAGCGTGTTCGTCTGGTACGGCCACGACGCGCCGACGACGGCGTCGCCGTTCTTGAACAGGTCGATCTCGTCGGAGGCGAGCGCCCAGTACTTGCGGATCAGCGGCTTCTGTGCCTTCAAGAGCGAGACCGCCGCGTCGAACTGCTTCTGGTTCAGCTCGTACGGGTCG
>DASSSR010000081.1:0-12821 GCA_035708345.1 Gaiellaceae bacterium | reverse complement strand
TGGACCGGCCAGACGATCAGCGAGTTCGGCACGCAGATCTCGCAGCTCGCGATCCCGCTGCTCGCGGCGGTGAGCCTGCACGCGAGCCCGTTCGAGTTCTCGCTGCTCGGCGTGCTCGGCTTCCTGCCGTTCATCCTCTTCGCGCTGCCCGCCGGCGTCTGGGTCGACCGTCTGCACCGCCGCTCCATCCTGATCGCCGGCGACGCCGCCCGCGCCGTGCTGCTCTCCCTGATCCCCGTCCTCTGGGCGGCCGGCCTGCTGCGGATGTGGCAGCTGCTCGTGCTCCAGTTCGCGATCGGCGTCTTCACCGTCTTCTTCGACGTCGCCTACCAGTCGTACCTGCCCGCGCTGATCGAGCGGGAGCACCTCGTCGACGGCAACTCGAAGCTGCAGCTGACGGTGAGCGTGTCGCAGGTCGCGGGGCCGAGCGTCAGCGGCGTCCTGATCGGCGCGATCACGGCGCCGTACGCGATCGTCGCCGACGCGGTCAGCTTCGTCGCGTCCGCCCTCTTCATGCTGCGGATGCGACACCGCGAGAACGTGCCCGAGCGGTCGAACGACGAGCCGCACCCGAAGATGTGGCCGCAGGTGAAGGAGGGCCTGAGCTGGGTCGCCCGCCACCGCTGGCTCCGCGCGATCGCGGCCTGCACGGCGACGTCGAACTTCTTCTCCTCGCTCGCCTTCGCGATCGTGATCCTCTACATGGTCCGGACGCTGCATCTGAGCGCGTTCGCGATCGGCTTCGTCTTCGCCGTCGGCAGCGCCGGCGCGATCGTCGCGGCGCTCGTCACCGGGCGCCTGAACCGGCTGATCGGCGTCGGGCCGACGATCGTCGGCGGGATCGCGGTCTCCTCGCTCGCGGCGCTCGGCTACCCGCTCGCGCCGGCGTCGTTCCCGCTGCCGCTGCTGATGCTCGCGAACGCCGGCTTCGGCTTCGGCGGGCTCGCGTACAACATCACGCAGGTCAGCCTGCGGCAGGCGATCACGCCGGAGCGGCTGCAGGGCCGGATGAACGCCGCGATGCGCTGGGTCGTCTGGGGAACGATCCCGCTCGGCACCCTGCTGGGCGGCGGCCTCGCGACCTGGTTCACGCTGCGCACCGCCGTCTGGGTCGGCTCGATCGGCCAGCTCTTCGCCTTCCTGCCCGTGCTCTTCGGCGGCATTCCGCGCATCCGGGAGATGCCGAAGCCGGTCGAGGAGCCGACACCGCAGGAGGCGGAGCTGGAGGGCGGCCTGCTCGAGCCGGTCTAGCCCGGTACCGTCCGCGGGGAGATGCCCGAGCTCCCCGAGATGGAGGCGTGGCGGCGGCAGCTGGACGAGGCGGTGTCCGCGCACCCGATCGCGAAGGCCGGCCCGGCGCACATCGCGACGCTGAAGACGTTCGACCCGCCGCTCGACGAGCTCGTCGGCCGGCAGTTCCGCGGTGCCGAGCGGCGCGGCAAGCGCCTGCTCTTCCCCACCCGTGACGGGGAGCTCGTCCTGCTGGTCCACCTGATGACCTCCGGCCGGCTGAAGACGCTCGCGCCGGGCGCTGCCGCGCCGAAGCAGCCGGCCTTCGCGCTCGCCTTCGCCGACGGCTCGAAGCTGATCCTGACCGAGAACGCGCGCCGGAAGCAGGCGGGCGTCTGGCTCTACACGCCGGAGCAGGCGGAGCACGAGCTCGAGCATCTCGGCCCCGAGGCGCTCGGCCTCGACGCGGCCCGGCTCCGCGAGATCGTCCGCGGCGACTCGCGGCGCCTGCACGCGCTGCTCCGCGACCAGCGGCTGATCGCCGGCATCGGCCGTTCGTGGTCGAACGAGATCCTGCACGCCGCGAAGCTGTCGCCGTACGCGCTCAGCACCGAGCTCACGGACGAGGAGGTCGACCGCCTCGCCGCGGCGATGAGCGAGGAGCTCGAGCGGGGGCTCGCGCTGCGGGAGCGCAACGCCTCCGACGCGAAGACCTACCGCATCCACCACAAGCTCGGCGAGCCGTGCGACGTCTGCGGGACGCCGATCGCGCAGGTCGACTTCGAATCGCACACGATCTACTACTGCCCCACCTGCCAGACCGGCGGGCGCACCCTGAAGGACCGTCGCCTCTCGCGCCTGCTGCGTTAGGCTCGCGCCCATGGCCGCCACCGTCGCCGACCTGATGACGAAGGACGTGCTGACCGTGCAGCCGTCGGACACGATCGGCGAGGCCGCCGAGAAGATGCACGCCGCGAACGTCGGCGCGGTCGTGGTCGTCGAGGACTACGCGCGCGTCGTCGGCATCGTCACCGAGCGCGACCTGCTCCGCGCCGTCGCGCAGCGCGTCCGCGCGGCGGAGGCGCGCGTGCGCCAGTGGATGACGGTCGATCCCGTCACGATCGACCCGGATACGACGATCGAGGACGCGGCCCGGATCATGTTCGACCACAACTTCCGCCACCTGCCGGTGGTCAAGGACGGCCGCGCGCTCGGGATCGTCAGCCTGCGGCTGCTCGCCCGCTGGGCGTTCGAGTCCGTCCAGCGCGCCCAATAGTCTCCCGGGCGTGATCCGGTTGTTCCCCGAACGCGGCGGCTGGCTCGAGGTCGTCTGCGGCCCGATGTTCAGCGGCAAGAGCGAGGAGCTGATCCGACGGCTGCGCCGTGCGGAGATCGCCGACCAGCGGGCGCTGATCGTCAAGCCGCGCATCGACGACCGCTACGACATCGGCCACGTCGTCAGCCACGCGGGCGCGAAGATGCGCGCCGTCGCGGTCGCGCGGCCGGACGAGATCCCCGGCCTCGCCGAGGGCTACGACGTGATCGGGATCGACGAGGTGCAGTTCTTCCCGGGCGAGATCGTGCTGGTGATCGACGCGCTCGTCGAGCGCGGCAAGCGGGTCGTCGTCTCCGGGCTCGACCAGGACTTCCGCGGGCTGCCCTTCGGCCCGATGCCGGAGCTGCTCTGTCGCGCGGAGCTCGTCGACAAGCTGCAGGCGGTCTGCCACCGCTGCGGCGGCCCGGCGACGATGACGCAGCGCCTCGTCGACGGGCGTCCGGCCCCGGCGGACGGCGAGACGATCGTCGTCGGCGCCCTCGAGCAGTACGAGGCGCGCTGCCGCGCCTGCCACGAGCTCAGCGCGTCCGAGAGCCTGAAGGCCGTCTAGCCTCGCTCGGTACTTCGCCGCGGCGCGATCAGTGGCGCGCCGGATGGCGCCGGCGCGGAGGTCGGCGATAAGTGCCGCATGTCGAGCTCCCGCGCAGCGCTCCTCGTCGCAGCCGCGATCGCCGTCGCGAGCTGCGCCTCCGCGTCGGCGGCCGCCCACGTCCGCTGGGCGAGCGCGTCGCCCGGCGTGGCGCAGCTTCCCGGCGCGGACGCCTGCTACGCCCAGCGCGAAGAGGGAGCGGAGAACGCGGCGCTCTGCAAGGTCGGCAAAGGGCTGATCGATGCGGCCGCCGCCGCCGTCTCGCCGGACGGCGAGAACCTGTACGTCGCGTCCTGGGGCAGCGACGCCGTCGGCGTCTTCTCCCGCGGCGCGTCGGGAGGCCTGACGGAGTTCGCGTGCATCTCGAACAACGGCACGACCGGCGTCGACGGCACGGCCGGCCAGTGCGGAGACGGCGACGCGATGTGGGGCGCGACCGCGCTCGTCGTCTCGCCGGACGGCAGGAACGTCTACGTCGCGTCGTATGCCAGCTCCGGGATCGCCGAGTTCGCCCGCGATCCCGCATCGGGGCGGCTGCGGCAGTTCGGCTGCGTCCGGCCGATCCCGACGTGCACCGGCGCGCGCGGCCTCGGCGGCGCGAGCTCGATCGCGATCACGCCCGACGGGCTCAACGTGTACGTCGCCGCCTCGGCGGCGGACTCCGTCACGAGCTTCACACGCGATCCCGCCACCGGCGAGCTGAAGGGGATCGGCTGCATCTCCGACGACGGCACCGACCGCATGTGCGCGAAGGGGAATGCGTTACGGGGGGCTTCGGCCGTGACCGTCAGCCCCGACGGCAAGTTCGTCTACGTCGCGGCGGCGGACAGCTCCAGCGTGCTCACGTTCGCCCGCGACCCGTCGACCGGCCAGCTGCGCCAGGCAGGGTGCGTCCTCGACGCGGCGCCGAAACCGGGCTCGTGCTCCCGCGCCTACGGCCTGGGGACTCCCACGGGGCTCGCCCTCTCCCCCGACGGCAGCGCGCTCTTCGTGTCGTCGTACGACTCGAACGCCGTCGTCGTGTTCGCGCGCAACCGGACGACGGGCCTGCTCACGGAGCGCGGCTGCGTCAGCGAGCCCTACGAGGACGACGAGAAGGACGGCTGCACGCACGTGGCGCCGCTGTACGGCCCGACGGGGATCGCCGTCTCCCCCGACGGCCTGCAGCTCTACGTGACCGGCGAGGTCGGCCTCACCGTGTTCAACCGGAGCCGATCCACGGGCGGTCTCGCGCTCGCGGGGTGCGTCACGTACGCGCAGAACGAGGACGACCAGGCGCGGAAGGCGTGCCAGCTCGGCCGCGGTGTCGCCGGCGCGACCGGCGTCGCGGTCGCGCCCGACGGAAGGAATCTCTACGTCACCGCGTCGCAGAGCAACTCCGTCGCCTCCTTCGGCGCCGGCGTCTCGACGGCCGTGCGCGCGGAGCTCGGTCGGCGGCGGCTGACCGTGCGGGTCGCCTGCCCGAGCGGCCACGCCTCACCCTGCGAAGGCAGGATCAGCGTCGTCTCGCATCCCACGGTGCAGAGGCCGTACGCGGTCGACGCCGGCCGCGCGCAAGAGCTGTCGCTCCGCCTCCCGCATTCGCTCGTGCGGTCGCTGACCCGCCGCGCGGCGCCGCTGCTCGTCGCCGCGTCCGACCCCGGGCGGCTGCCGGTCGTTCGCGAGCTCGTCGTCGGGCGCGAACGGGCGCGGCACGCGCTGCACTCACGCGCGACCTCCGACGACGCGAGCGTCGCGGCGTGGGCGCACTTCAGGCAGACCTTCTGCGCTCGCGGCTCGACCGCCAGCTGGTGCCTCTACCTCACCAGCCTGCGCGTCGACCGGACGACGCTCACCGGCGTGACGTCGCTGACGACCGCACGACAGGCGAACGGAGCCGCCCACCGCATCTGCGTCGTGCTCTCGACCTTCGCGGCCGCCGGCAACCCGCGGGCTCGGATCACCGCCGTCCGCGTCGTCGGACGCATCGGCACGACGCTCGCGCGCCGCCGCAGCCTCGCAGCCCGCTGCGTCGCCTAGCGGCCCGACCGCTCGAGCCGCCGCCGCGAGAGCGTGTCGAGCGTCACCGCGGCGAGCAGGATCACGCCGGTGATCATGTACTCGGTCGCGGAGCTCGAGCCGAGCAGGCCGAGCCCGTTCGCGATCGTGCGGATCACGAGCGCGCCGAGCAGCGCCGCGACCACCCGGCCGCGGCCGCCGAAGAGCGACGTGCCGCCGATCACCGCGGCGGCGATCGCGTCGAGCAGCGTCGAGCCGCCGCCGATCGTCAGGTCGACGCCGTTCAGCCGGGCTGCGAGGAGCACGCCGCCGAGCCCGGCCGCGGCACCCGAGATCATGAAGACGCAGATGCGGATGAAGGGGACGTTGATGCCCGCGCGCCGCGCCGCCTCCGCGTTGCCGCCGACCGCGTAGACGTGGCGGCCGAACGTCGTCCGCCGCGCGACGAACGTCCCCAGCACGAGCATCGCGACCAGCAGCAGCCCCGCGAACGAGAGCCCGCGGTCGCGGTTCGAGATCGCGACGACGGCGAACGCGGCGACCGCCACGCCGGCGACGCGCAGCCCGGCGAGCGTCGGGTTGCCGACGGGCAGCCCGGCGCGGCGGCGCGCCAGGAGCCCGCCGATGGTCGTGACGCCGAAGCCGACCGTGACGACGGCGGCGACGACCCAGCTCGCGCCGGGCGAGAGGAAGTAGTTGGCCGTCCCGTTCACGTACTTGTCCTGGATCGAGATCGCGGCCTGCGAGCCGACCCAGCGGATGATCACGCCCTCCATCGCGAGCAGCCCTGCGAGCGTGACCACGAACGACGGCACGCCGAGCAGGGCGACGAACGATCCCTGCACGAGCCCGATCAGCGCGCCCAGGCCGATCGCGAGGAAGATCGCGACGAGGCCCGGCACCTGGTGGTGCGTGCCCGGCTGCGCGAACCAGGCGACGCAGACGCCGCAGACGCCGGCGAGGTAGCCGATCGAGAGGTCGATCTCGCCGATCAGCAGCACGAAGACGACGCCGATCGCGATCAGCGCGACCGGCACCATCTGCACGACGAGGTTGTTGAAGTTGATCGCGCTGAAGAAGACGCCGACCTTCGCCGTGAAGACGGCGACGATCACCGCCATGCCGAGGATCACCGGCAGCGAGCCGACGTCGCCGGCGCGGACCTTGTCCACGTAGGCGCGCGCGGCGCCGAGGACGGTCTCGCGCTCGCCGTCCGCGAGCCGTGCTTCCTGCGGCGCGGCGGTGCTCACGCCCTCACTCTCCCGTCCCCGGGATCCCGGCGACCTTCGTCGGCACGCCGGCGGTGATCGCGGCGACGATCTCCTGCTGCGTCGTCGCGCGCCGGTCGTAGACGCCGACGTCGCGCCCGAGCCGCAGCACGGTGATCCGGTCGGCGACCTCGAAGACGTCGTGCAGGTTGTGCGAGATCAGCACCACCGCCAGCCCCTGCGCGCCGAGGCGCTTCACGAGCTCGAGCACCTGCCGCGTCTGCGCGACCCCGAGCGCGGCGGTCGGCTCGTCGAGGATGACGACGCGCGAGTTCCACATCACGGCGCGCGCGACCGCGACGGACTGGCGCTGCCCGCCGGAGAGCGTCGCCACCGTCTGCCGCGTCGAGCGGATCGTCGTCACCGACAGCGACGCCAGCGTCGCGTTCGCGCGCTGCTCCATGTCGAGCTCCCGCAGCCGCCGGAAGGCGTCGTGCGACTCGCGGCCGAGGAACATGTTCTGGACGACGTCGAGGTTGTCGCAGAGCGCGAGGTCCTGGTAGACGACCTCGATCCCGAGCCGCGCGGCGTCCTTCGGCCCGTGGATGTGCACCTCCTCGCCGTCGAACCGCACCTCGCCGCTGTCGAACGGATGGATGCCGGCGACGGACTTGATCAGCGTCGACTTGCCGGCGCCGTTGTCGCCGACGAGCGCCATCACCTCGCCCGCGTGCACGGCGAAGTCGACGCCGTCGAGCGCCTGGACGGCGCCGAAGCGCTTCGACACGTTCCGCAGCTCGAGTGTGGGGATGGCGTCGCTCACGGTCGCGGGCGGTGCGGGGGCGACTCTACGCCGCCCCGCACCCGTTCTCCTGCCTACTTGCAGTACTTCGCGTACGAGCCGACGCACACCTGGCTCTTCTTCACGAACCCGTCCTTGAAGAGGAGCGTGTAGTTGTGCTTCGTGATCCAGACCGGCGTCAGGAGGATCGACGGCGTGCCGCTGACCTTCCCGTTCGTCGTCACGGCCTTGCCCTTGATCAGGTCGATCGCGGCTGCCGCGGCCGCCGCGGCCTCCTTCTTCACCGACTTGTAGACGGTCCCCGTCTGCCAGCCGGCGATGATGTACTGGACGCCCGTCGGCGTCGCGTCCTGCCCGGTGACCGGGATCGGCTTCAGGCCCTTGGCCTTCAGCGTCGCCACGACCGCGCCGGCGAGGCCGTCGTTCGCCGCGAGCACGCCGTTGATCTTGTTCCCGTTGCGGGCGAGCATCTGCTCGAAGATCGACTGGCCCTTGACCGGGTCCCAGTCCGTCCACTGGTCGCCGGCCGCCGCCTTCTTCAGCGTGCCGTTCTTGTACAGCGGGTTGAGCACCGAGTCGTAGCCCTGCTTGAACAGCTTCGCGTTGTTGTCGGTGATGCCGCCGTTGAGCTCGGCGACGACCGCGCCCTTCTGGCCCTTCAGCGCCGTCGCGAGGCCCTTGCCCTGCAGCTTGCCGACCTTGACGTTGTCGAACGAGACGTAGTACGACGCCTTGCTCTTCGGCACGAGGCGGTCGTAGTCGATCACCTTCGCGCCGGCCGAGACGACCGCGTTCGTGATCGCGGCCCCGGACGCCGGGTCGAGCGCGTCGAGGAGCACGACCTTCGCCCCGTTGGCGGTGCAGTCGTCGGCCTGGGAGCGCTGCTTCTGCGCGTCGCCCTGCGCGTTGACGACGGTCGCGGCGACGCCTGCGGCCTTGAACGCCTTCAGCAGGTACGGCCGGTCGAAGAGCTCGTAGCGGGCCGAGGACTTCGTGTCCGGCAGCAGCACGCACGCCTGGATGCTCGCGCGATGCGCGGCCGGCCGGGCGGTCGCCGCCGAGGCGGCGACGAGCGACGCGAGCAGGACGAGCGCCGCGACGCTCCAGCGGGAGCTGAACTTCATTGCGCCTCCAATGTGAGTTCGTTACGACGGCCGTTCGTGGCCGCCGACCGGCGAAAATACTACTCCTGTAGTGGAATAGTTCAAGGCCCGCCGACCGGGTACCTGCGCACGCTCGACGAGCCCTCGTAGCGGGTCTTCGTCGTCAGGTACGGCTTCACGTTCCCGCGGGTGACGAACTTCAGCCCGGTGTTCGTCTCGGCCGGCGAGACGAGCCCGCCGCTGTAGCGGTAGAGGAAGAGCTGCTGGATCGGGACGAAGCCCTGCAGGTACGGCTGCTGGTCGATCGTGAAGTCGAGCCGGCCGTCGGCGACCGCCTCGAGCGTGCCGGGCAGCAGGTCGTAGCCGCCCGCGCGCACGCCGCGGCGGTGCAGCCCGTGCGCGCGCATCACCTCCGCGACGCCCTGCGTCGAGCCGCCGTCGACCGCGAACATCCCGCGCAGGCCGCGGTTCTTCAGGTACGTCTGCTCGATCCGCCCGCGCTCCTCGGCGACGTCCGCGCCGGTCGCGACGACGTGCACCGCGATCCGCTTGCCCGAGTCGTGGATCGCGTCGCGTGCGCCGTCGATGCGCGGCTGGATGTTCAGCTGGCCCGGCGTCGCGATGAAGAGGAAGACGTCGCCCTCGCCGACGAGCTCGGCGATCCGGGCGCCGACCATCAGCCCGGACTGGTACAGATCCTGGCCGACGTACGCGACGCGCCGGTCCGCGCGGCCGCCGTCGGCGTTGTAGTAGACGACCGGGATCCCCCTGTCGAGCGCCGCCGCCGTCGGGCGGTTGAAGAGCACCGGGTCGATCACCGAGACGGCGATCCCGTCCGCGCCGGTGCGGATCGCGCGCTGCATCGCCGCCACCATCTCGCCGACGTCGCTGCGCTGCGATCCCGTCCACTCCGCCTCGACGCCGAAGATCGAGGACGCGTCCGCGATCCCGTAGCGGGCCGGCACGAAGAACGGGTTCGTCGTCGCGTGGTTGACGAAGACGAAGCGCCACCGCGGGTGCTGCTGCAGGAACGGGCGCCCGCCGGCCGCCGCGGCGGCGGCGACGCCGGCCCTGCGCAGGAGCATGCCGCGGTCGAAGAGCTCGCTCATGCCGGAGAGCGCCGCACGAGCGCGACCGCGACCGCGACCGCGAGCAGCCCGAGGACGACGAAGATCCCCAGCTCGATCGCCTGGAACGTCCAGAAGCGCCCGTCCGGCTGGTACGTGATCAGCCGCCGCCAGCCGAGCGAGACGAGGTACTCCTGCGGGTCGATGCCGGCGTGCTGCGCGTGCGCGACCGCGAGGTCCTCGCGGGCGGCGCCGATCTGCCGGCCGAGCGCGTCGACGAGGTGGTCGCCGAGCACCCATTCGCGCGTCGGCGACTGCGGCGCGAGCCCGCCGGCCGTCCGGTGCAGCGGCGCGAGGTAGTGCGGGCGCAGCCCCTTCTCGACGCCGAGCCGCACGGCGAGGAAGGCGGCCGCCGCCGCGGTCATCGCGGGGATCGTCCGCCGGAAGACGACGCCGGCGAGGATGCCGACGCAGAGCGCGAAGAACGCGTAGCCGGCGACGACGACGCCCTCGAGGTCGAACGCGGCGGGCACGATCCGGCCGTCGACGCTGTCGAACGGGGCACGCCACCACGCCGCGAGCCCGGCGAACGCGAGCCCGGCCGCGACGACGAGCAGGCCGAGCAGGAGCGTCTTCGCGAGCAGCCAGCGCCGGCGCGAGACGCCCTGCGTCCACGCGAGCCGGAACGTCCCGTGCTCGTACTCGCGCGCGAGCAGCGGCGCGCCCACGAACAGCCCGGCGAGCACCGGCAGCACGATCAGGTAGCGCACGGCCGAGCGCAGCGGCGCGAACTCGGAGCGGAAGTGGCTGACGATCAGCTCGCAGCCGGAGCGCGTCGCCGGCGGCAGGCAGGACGCGAGCGCGTGCCGGTGGTAGGCCGCGCGGATCGGCAGGTCGGTGCCGAGCGCGGCGAGCGCGAGCGCGACGAGCAGACCGGCGAGCCCGAGCAGCTGCGGCCGGTGCTGCCGCCACGTCACCCATGCCATCGCAGCCTCGACGGCTCCGGGGGCGGCGGCGCCTGCAGCTGCTCCGGCGCCATGTACGCGAGCAGCAGGTCCTCGAGCCCGATCTCGTCCACCGACCACGACGCGTCGATCGGCAGCCCGTTCGTGCGGACGAGCAGGGTCAGCTGGCGGCCGCTCGAGCGCTCGCGGACGATCTCGTCGACGCCGCGGATCCGGCCGAGCGGGCGGCGCGCGCCCGTCAGCAGCCGGTGCGTGGCGAGCAGCTGCTCGACCGGCCCGTCGAGCCGGACGCGGCCCTCGCCGAGCAGGACGATCCGGTCGCAGACGCGCTCGATGTCGGCGACGACGCGGGTCGCGAGCAGGACGGTCGAGCCGGTCTCGGCGGCGCCGTCCATCAGCACCTGCAGGAAGTGGCGGCCGGCGAGCGGGTCGAGCCGCGCGAACGGCTCGTCGAGCAGGAGCAGCGACGGCCGCTTCGCGAGGGCGAGCGCGAGGGCGAGCTGCGAGCGCTCGCCCGGCGTCAGGTCGACCACCGGTGTGCGCGGCGCGAGGCCGCCGAGCAGCTCGAGCGCGAGCTCGCCGTCCCAGCGCCGGTTGGTCGCGCGGCCGAACTCGAGCATCTCGCCGACGGAGAAGGGACGGTAGAGCGGCGCGTCCTGGGCGACGTAGCCGACCTCCTGCAGGGCCCCGGCGTCGCGGCGCGGGTCGCGGCCGGCGACGCGGACGGCTCCCTCGGTCGGCGCGAGCAGCCCGACGGCGAGCCCCAGCAGCGTCGACTTGCCGGCGCCGTTCGGGCCGGCGACGCCGACGATCTCCGCCTCGCCCGCGGTCAGGGTGCAGTCGCGCAGCGCCCAGCGGCTGCGATGGCGCTTCCCGAGCGCGGTGGTCTCGAGCGGCGCGGTCATGCCACCCGGCGGTCGAGCTCCTCCCGGACGGTGCTGGAGATGAGCGCGAGGATGCTCTCCTCGTCGAGCCCCATCCGGCGCGCCTCGACCAGCCAGCCGAGCAGCGCGCGGCGCAGCGACTCGTGGTGCTCGACGGAGGGGTCGACGAGCGTCTCGGTGACGAACGTCCCCCGACCCGGCGTCGCCGCGACGAGCCCCTCGTGCTCGAGCTCGCGGTACGCCTTCGCGACGGTGTTCGGGTTGATCGCGAGCTCGGCGACGACCTCCCGCACCGTCGGCAGCTGGTCACCGACGTCGAGCAGGCCGAGCCGGAGCGCCTCCTTCACCTGCTGGACGATCTGCAGGTAGACCGGCAGGCCGGAGCGTTGGTCGAGGTGGAACTCCACCGCCCGAGTGTAGGCCTACCCGACCGCGTTTGCGAAGAGCCGGGCCGCCTCGTCGACGTGCATCCGCTCGCCCTCGCCGCCGCAGCCGGGGTCGTACGTGCCGGGCCCGCACAGGGCCGGGAGCCGGATGAAGTCGGGGATCATCCGCTCGAGGTCGGCGACGGCGGGGCCGGCGTCGAAGGCGACGCTCTGCGCGACGAACCGCGCCCCCGGCGCCGCCGCGAGCAGGTTGCGCGTGCCCTCGCGCCGGATCCGGGCGTTGCGCTCGCGGTACTCCGGCAGCTTCGCGTGCTCGTCGGGCAGGTCGGTGAGCAGGTGCACGACGACGTCGGGCGCGAACGCGCCGACGAGCTCCCGCAGCCGCGGCAGGTCGTAGACGTCGCAGACGATCGGCTCCGCGCCGAGCGCGCGCACGAGCTCGCCCTGCGAGCGCGTCAGCCCCGCGACGACGTGGCCGCGCTCGAGCAGCAGGGGCACGAGCGGCCGGCCGATCACCCCCGTCGCGCCGGCGACGAGGACCCGCATCAGGCGAGGCGGACGGTCAGCGTCTCGCCGTCGAGGGAGACCGAGCCGCCGAGCTGCACGATCACGCGCACGGCGACGGCGGCGCCGAGGTCGCGCAGGTCGCGGCCGAGCACGACGGGCGCCGACGCGGGCGTCACCGGCGAGACGTCGAGCTCCGCGCCGCGCACGACCACCGACACCTCGTCGAGGCCGCCGTGGCGGAGCGTGCACTGGACGAGCGCCGAGACGCCGCGGTCGACCGCCTCGACGTCGGTGGAGACGGTCGCGCCCTCGCCCGAGACCTGCACGCCGTCGAGCCGCTCCTGCGCGTTGCGGGCGAGCTGCAGCGTGTCCGCCTCGCGCAGCGCCGGCTCGTAGCGGCCCGCCTCGATGCGGGCCACGAGCGAGAGCTCGTCCAGCAGCTCGGCCATCTGCGCCGAGGCGGCGCCGATCATCTCCACGTACCGGTCGGCCGGCGGCTCGAGCGCCACGACGCGCTCGAGCGTCTTGACGAAGCCGTGCACCGTCGCGAGCGGCGTCCGCACGTCGTGGCAGGCGAGGGAGACGAGTCTGGCGAAGCTCGTGTCGTCCGTCACGCCCCGGACGGTACAGGCCCGCTCGTCCGGCGGACCACGAGCTGCGTGCGCAGCTCGACGTGCAGCGCCTCGATGCGCTGCCCCTCGATCAGCCGCTCGAGCAGCGAGACGGCCATCCGCCCCATCTCGGCG
>DASSSR010000080.1:0-40877 GCA_035708345.1 Gaiellaceae bacterium | reverse complement strand
CGTCGCCGCCGGGCACGCGCTCGAGAACGACGGCCGGCTGCTGCTCAAGGGCGGCGGGCTGACGCTCGGCAAGGACGCGACGATCGACAACGAGGGCACGCTCGAGCTCGCCGGCGACACCGACATCTGGAACACCGACGGCGGCGCGAAGCTGACGAACGGCGACCAGGCGACGATCCGGAAGTCGGCGGGCGGCGCCGACGGCTCGCTCGTCGGGGCCGCGGTCGAGGGCGACGGCGCCGTCGACGTCGCCAAGGGCGAGCTCGACCTCGAGGGCGACTACACGACCGACACGGCGCAGATCACGATCGGCGACGGCGCGAAGCTCTCGCTCGGCGGCGCCGACGTCGACCTCGGCGACGGGACGACCGTCACCGGCGGCGAGCTCGCGGTCGAGGGCGGCCACGCCAAGCTCGAGGGGACGCTGAAGCAGCTCGACCTGCGGGCCGGCGACGGCACGGTCGAGGTCGCCGCCGCCGACACGAGCGGCTGGAGCGTCGGCACGCTCACCGTCGCGGGCGCCGCGGCGAAGTTGACGCTCGACTCGCCGCTGTCCGTGCAGACGCTCGACCAGTCGAACGGCACGATCGCGGGCGACGGCGACCTGAGGCTGACCGGCGACGGCTCCACGTGGAGCGGCGGCACGCAGTCCGGCTTCGGCGCCACCGTCGTCGGCGCCGGCGCCGACCTGGCGCTCGAGGGCTCCGCGCAGAAGTCGCTCGAGCGGAAGCTCGACGTCCTCGGCGACGCGACGTGGTCGGCGGGCGACGTCGCGCTCGGGCTGAACGCGACGCTCCGGATCGAGCCGCACGGCACCTTCGACGTCACCGGCTCCGGCACGCTGAGCGGCTTCGGCTCCTCGTCGCTCGAGCAGTACGGCACCTTCACCAAGTCCGACGGCGGAGCGACGACGATCAGCGGCTTCGGCACGCTCGACAACCACACCGACGCGACGTTCGAGGTCGACGAGGGCTCGCTCTCCTACAGCTCCGGCCTCGACAACGAGGGCGACGTCACCGTCGGCTCCGGCGCGACGCTGAAGACGGTCGGCATCTACTCGCAGAACGACGGCTCGACGACGCTCGACGGCGGCACGCTCGACACGAGCGGGCAGCCGCTGCAGGTGCGCGGCGGCTCGCTCGACGGCACCGGCACGGTCACCGCGCAGGTGAACAACAGCGGCGGCCTCGTCACGCCGGGCGGCGAGTCGACCGGCAAGCTGACGGTGAACGGCAACTACACGCAGCAGGGCACGGGCACGCTGCGTGTCGACGTCACGAGCGGCGGCGTCGACGTCCTCGACCTCGGCAACGGCAAGGCGTTCCTCGACGGGACGCTCAACGTCGTCACGGCGCAGGGCTTCTCGCCGGTCGCCGGCACCTCCTACCCGTTCATCCTCGCCGGCGGCGGCGTCTCGAGCGGCCGCTTCGGCAGCGTCGGCGGGCTCGACCTGCCGAACGGCGGCGGCTACGACCTCAGGTACGAGCAGAGCGACGTGGCCGTGAAGGTGAAGCAGCCGGTGGTCGACGTGCAGGACGTCTCGCTCGAGGAGGGCGACTCCGGGGTGACGCCGGTCGACGTGATCTTCACGCTCAGCTCGCCCGCGCCGACGCCGGTGACGGTCGACTGGCAGACGGCCGACGGGAGCGCCGTCGCCGACCAGGACTACCAGGGCGGCTCGGGCACCGTCACCTTCCCGGCCGGCAGCGTCCAGCAGACCGTCCGCCTCGGCGTGATCGGCAACACGCGCCAGCAGCAGCCCGACCCGCGCACCTTCTTCGTCGAGCTGAGCAACCCGACCGGCGCGACGCTGAGCCGCCTCTCGGCGACGGTGAGCATCCACGACGACGACTCCGGCAACGGCCTCGACGTCGTCGCCACCGCGCCCGCGGGCGGCGGCGGCCAGTTCACGAGCCTCGGCAACGGCCCGGCGATCAACGACTCCGGCACGGTCGCCTTCGAGGCCGTCCTGAACGGCTCCGGCTCGAGCCTGTTCGTGCGGCCGTCCGCCGGCGCCGTCCGCAACATCAACGCCGGCTTCGGCGCCAGCGGCGCGCGCCGCTTCGACGACCGCGTCGGGATCACGAACGACGGCATCGTCGTCTCGCAGGACCGCCTCTCCGGCAGCCCGCCGAGCACGCGCATCCGCATCTGGGACTCGCACGTCGGCCACGACTCGCAGTGGGTGACGCTCGCGGTCGGCGGCTCGAGCGGCTCCGGCGGCGGCAGCGGCGTCAGCTTCGACCCGAGCTGCGACCCGTACTCGCCGCTGCTCGCCGGCGGGATCGGCGGCTTCGGCGCCACGATCGGCGGCTGCGGCCAGAACACCGCCGACACCCACGACGTCTCGGGCACGGTCGCGTGGACGGTCGTGATCAACCCGGTCAGCGACGCGAACGGGAGCCCGCTGCCCGGCGCCCAGATCACGCTGGCCGACAAGGCGTTCTTCGACATCTCGCGCCCGCTGACGATCAAGGGCCTGATCGACAGCGACGCGATCCGCTGCAGCGGCCAGCACCTGGACTCGACCGGCCTGGTGACGATCCTCGACAACTGCCACCTGCTCTACTCGACGACCCCCCAGAAGTGGCTGCCGGCGGTGACGACGGTGACGCAGACCGGCGTCACGGTCAGCGCGCCGACGCAGCTGACGGCGTCGCTCGCCGGGCCGCAGGTCGTCGGCTCGAACACGTCCGCCGGCGTGCCGCTCCTGCTCGACCGCCAGCAGTACTTCGACCTCGTCAAGCCGATCGTCGTCACGTACCCGGGCGGGCTGCCCGTGCCGATCACGTGCGCGTGGCAGCACGCCGGCCCCGGCGGGGTGAACACCGAGCTCGAGGGCTGCCACCTCGCCTCGCCGGTCGGCAGCCTGGTGCTCCCGCCGGGCGCGGCGGTGACGCAGCCGTCGACCTCGACCGCCGGCGTCAGCGCCGGCTGGGACTCGGTGAACATCCCGGGCATCGACAACGGGCACGACCCGGTCTTCGACGCGCTCTCCGGCAGCGACTGGTACATCGTCACCGAGTCCGGCCAGGCCGGCCCGTACACCGGCGCGCTGCGGCCGTTCATCACCGACGACGGGCACGTCGTCGCGCGGGCCGGCGGCAGCGACACCGACACGACCGCGCCGGTCGCGCCGATCCAGCTCTGGGACGACGCCTCGCTGACGGGCGGCGTCAAGATCGCCTGCGGCACCGGCTGCGGGAACACGTACTCCGGCTTCACGCAGCTCGGCCGCGCGCCCGGTGCGTCGAGCGACGCGCAGATCGTCGCCTTCGAGGGGACGCTGCCGAAGCCGACCTCCGCCTTCCTGCAGAACATCGGCGTCACCGGCGGCGCCGGCATCTACGCCAGCGTCAAGACGACGAACGCCGTCTACTCGAGCTACGGCTCGCGGAAGCTGATCCAGGTCGCCTCCCTCGGCGAGCAGGCGGACGACGGCTCCACGATCACGAAGCTCGCCGACCCGAGCTCGCCGACGCTGCAGATCCTCGGCGGCGACCGCGTCGCCGTCGCCGGCGGCACGAGCTCGCCCGACCGGACGGCGACCGTGCTCTTCGACGCGCTCGACGAGAACGGCAACAAGGGCGTCTACACGGTCGCGATCCACTTCCTCAAGGACGCGCAGGGCAACTTCGACCCGGCGGCGCCCGCGAAGCTGCAGGTCGACACACCGCACCGGCTCGTCGCCGCCGGCCAGACGATCAAGGGCCTGCCGGGCACGGTCACCGACGTCGAGTACTGGAACCCGCTCAACCAGCGCGGCCAGGGCGACGCGGCGCTCTGGGTCTCGATGACCGACGGCACGCAGGCGATCGTCCGCTCGCACGTGCCCGAGCGGCGGCCGGTCGTCTTCGTCCCGGGCGTCGCCGGCAGCACACTGCAGAAGAACGGCAACACGCTCTGGCTGACGACGGACGACTTCACGATCCTCGGCGGCGACCCGTCGGAGCTCAGCACCGTCAACTCGCCGGGCGCGGACGTGCGCGCGCCGGACGCGCTGCAGTACTCGATCAACGTGCTCGGCCACGGCGTCGCGCCCGTCTACCACGACTTCCTGCAGCGGCTCTACGACGACGGCGGCTACACGCCGTACCGGCTGGCGCGCGACGGCACGAACTACTACGCGGGCTACAGCTGCGACTACGACGGACAGAAGGACGACGCTCCGAACTTCTTCGTCTTCCCGTACGACTGGCGCGTCGACAACCGCGCGAACGCGCAGCTGCTCGACAACTACATCGAGAACTGCGTCGAGAAGTTCTGGCCGGACACGAAGGTCAACATCCTCACGCACAGCATGGGCAGCCTCCTCGCGCGCCGGTACGTGCTGCAGAACCCGGAGCACGCGAAGAAGCACGTGAACGCGATGATCACGATCGCCGCGCCGTGGCTCGGCGCGCCGAAGCTCGACTACGTGATCGAGTCCGGCGGCTTCGTCACCGAGCCGGGCGGCGTGCACGTCGGCCTCGTCGGCGGCCCGACGATCAAGAAGATCGTCGAGACGATGCCGGCCGGCCACGAGCTGATGCCGAGCCCGTGGTACTTCCGCCTCGGCGCCCCGTCGCCGCTCGGCGACCACACGAAGACGCCGTTCGACGACTTCACGTTCCCCGAGATGGAGGACTTCCTCCGCACCCAGCTGCAGAACGACCAGCCGGGGCTCAGCTGCTCGCTACCCGACTGCTCGTACGACCCGGGCCAGACGGCGCGCCAGTTCCACGACGACCCGATCGCGGGCACCGGCGACCTGCAGGACGACTGGCGCAACGACCAGACCGGGATCAAGTACTTCCACCTCTACGGGCAGATGGGGCACTTCCGGACGATCATGCAGACGTTCCTGATCGACCAGCCGACCTGCCAGAAGCTGACGCAGGACGAGCTGGAGATCCGCTACGGCGCCTCGCTCGGCGGCACCGGCATCGGCGGCACGCTCGGCGCCGCGGCGGCCGCGCCGGTGACCGAGGAGTGCGACTCGAAGCACCTGCTCGAGGTGCACTTCGGCCTCGGCGACGGCACCGTGCCCACGGTCAGCGCCAGCCGGAAGGGCCCGAACGGGACGAACCTGAACGCCCCCGGCGCGACGCTGATCCCCTTCTACGGCCATCCGAGCGACGACGACGGCAACTTCGACCACAACGGGATGCTCAATTACCGCCCGGTGCAGGACAAGGTGCTCGAGCTCCTGAACGAGGAGGACAACCAGGCCTACCGCCAGGCGAACCCGTCGCCGCTGCTCGCGAAGGTCACGCACGGGACGAAGACCAAGGCGAAGGCGAAGGCGAAGGCGAGGAAGGGGAAGCAGGCGGCGAAGGGCAAGCCGGCGAAGCGGAAGCCGGTCGCGCCGACGCGGCCGAAGCAGCCGACGCAGCCGAAGCAGGGGATCGTCCTCTTCGACTCGCAGACGGGCGGCAGCGGCGGCGGCGACACGCAGGCGGCGACGGACGGCGGCGGCGACGTCGGGCCGGCGCTCTACCTGACCGTCACCGGCGGCAAGAGCCTCGTCGTCACGAACCCGGGCGGCGACAGCACGCAGGTGCAGGGAGACTTCCAGTACCTCCCGCGCGGCGTCTCGCTCTACCCGGTCGGGCCGGACGCGACGACCGCGGTGCTGACCGACGACGCCGGCTACTCGGCGACGCTCGCCTCGGACGGCGGCCCGCTCGAGATCGTCGCCCGGGTCGGCGAGGGCGACAGCGACACGCTGGTGCAGCGCTACCAGGCGCCGGCGCTGCCGGCCGGGACGAAGCTGTCGCTGACGAGCGGCACGAACGGGCTCGACAGCGTCCAGTACGACTCCGACGGCGACGGCACGCCCGACACGGCGATCGTCCCGACGACGCTGACCGGCGCCGCGGCGAGCGACGTGACGCCGCCGACGGTGAGCGTCGCCCCGGTGCAGGCCGGGCCGCTGCAGCGCGTCGGCATCAGCGCGGCGGACGACGCGGCCGGCGTCAGGCAGATCTGGTACTCGACGAACGGCAGCCTCTACTTCAAGTACACGCAGCCGTTCGGCGTCGACCCGATCTCGATGCCGATCGTCTACGCGTTCGCCGAGGACAACGCCGGCAACCGCTCGTCGGTCGTCACCTTCAGCACCGCCGGCTTCCCGATCGACCATCCGCCGGCGGTGTCGAGCACGACGCTGCACGCCGTCGAGCGGACGCCGCTCACGTTCACGCTGCCGGCGAGCGACGCCGACGGCGACCCGCTCACGTACGCGATCGACTCGCAGCCCGCGAACGGGACGCTGAGCGCGGTCGGCGCCGACGGCACCGTCACGTACACGCCGAGCGCCGGCTTCACAGGCACCGACTCCTTCACGTTCCACGCGAGCGACGTGATCGCGCCGCCGGTCTCCGGCACGGTGACGATCGTCGTCGGCCCCGACACGGCGCCGACCGCGTACGGCGCCAACGTCGGCGTGCGGCCCGACACGCCGCGCACGTTGAAGCTCGCCGCCGTCGACCCGGACGGGACGCCGGTCACGTTCGCGGTCGCGACGCAGCCGCAGCACGGCACGCTCGGCGCCGTCGGTGCCGACGGCTCCGTCGTCTACACGCCGGCCGCCGGCTACACCGGCCCCGACTCGTTCACGTTCACCGCGAGCGACGGCGTCCTCACCTCCGACCCGGCGACGATGGCGCTGCAGGTGGTCGCCGACCGCGCGCCGGTCGCCGTCGGAGCGACCGTCCACGCGAAGCCGGGCGCCGCGACGACGTTCGCGCTCCAGGCGAGCGACCCCGACAACGACCCGTTGACGGAGTCGATCGTCCGGCGCGCCGCCCACGGCACGGTGACGCTGAACGCGAACGGCACGGTCACCTACACCTCTGACCCGGGCTTCGCCGGCGACGACTCGTTCACGTGGTTCGCGAGCGACGGCGAGCTCGACTCGCAGGTCGCGACCGTCGCGGTCGACGTCCACCCGAACCGCGCGCCGGTCGCGGCGGACGCGGCGGTCGCCGTGAAGACGAACGAGCAGACGCCGATCGTCCTGAACGCGACCGACGCCGACGAGGACGGCCTCGCGTTCGCCGTCGTCGCGCAGCCCGCGCACGGGACGCTCTCGGCGGTCGAGGGCAACGTCGTCGAGTACACGCCGGCCGCCGGCTTCACCGGCTCCGACTCGTTCACGTTCAGGGCGAACGACGGCACGGTCGACTCGAACGTCGCCACCGTCTCGATCACCGTCGCCGACAACCGCGCGCCCGTCGCGAAGGACGTCGCGGTCACCGTCGGCGCGGGCAAGACGAGGACGATCGTCCTCCCGGCGACCGACCCGGACAACGACCCGCTCACGCTCGCGATCGCGACGCAGCCCGCGCACGGCGCGCTCGGCCCGCTCGCCGGCGGCGCCGTCGCCTACACGCCCGCGGACGGCTACGCCGGCCCCGACACGTTCACGTACACGGCCGGCGACGGGCTCGCGACCTCGACCGGCACGGTCACGGTCACCGTCCTGCCGCCGGCGAACAGCGCGCCGACGCTCGCGGACGACACCGCGACGACGCCGGAGGACACGACGGCGACGATCGCCCCGCTCGCGAACGACGTCGACCCGGACGCCGACCACCTGCGCCTCGTCGGGGTCACCCAGCCGGCGCACGGCGCCGCCCACGTCCAGCCGGACGGCACCGTCCACTACGACCCGGCGACCGACTGGAACGGCACCGACACGTTCACCTACAAGGCCTGCGACGACGGGACGACGAACGGCGCGCCGGCGCCGCTGTGCGCGACCGCGACCGTCACCGTCACCGTCACGCCGGTCAACGACCCGCCGGTGGCCGCCGCCGACACGCTCGCCCTCGCCGAGGACTCCTCCGCGACGCTCGACGTGCTCGCGAACGACCTGCCCGGCCAGGCCTTCGAGGACGGCCAGCAGCTGACGCTCACCGGCGTCGGCGCCGCGCGCCACGGCACGGTCTCGCTCGAGGGCGGCGTCGTCCGCTACACGCCCGCCGCCGACTGGAACGGGGCCGACACGTTCACGTACACGGTCTGCGACGACGGGACGACGAACGGCGCCGCCGACCCGAAGTGCGCGACGGGCACCGTCGCCGTGACCGTGTGGGAGGTCAACGACACGCCGACCGTCCAGCCCGACACGGCCGCGGTCGCCGAGGACGGCTCCGTGCTCGTGAACGCGCTCGTGAACGACCGGCCGGGCCCGCTGAACGAGGCCGGCCAGGCGCTCGCCGTCACCGCCGTCGGCGCGCCCGGCAACGGCACGGCCGCCGTCGACCCGGCGAGCGGCCAGATCCGCTACACGCCGGCGCCCGACTACAACGGCTCGGACGCGTTCACCTACACGACGTGCGACGACGGCACCACGCACGGCGCCGCCGACCCGCAGTGCGCGACGTCGACGGTCACCGTGACCGTGTGGGAGGTCAACGACGCGCCCGTCGCCGCGCCGGACGCCGCCACGACCGCCGAGGACACGCCGCTGACGGTCGCCCCGCTCGCGAACGACGCCGCCGGCCCGGCGAACGAGGCTGCCCAGCACCTGACGCTGACGACCGTCCTGCAGCCGCAGCACGGCACCGTCTCGCTCACCGGCTCGACCGTCCAGTACACGCCGGCGCCGGACTACAACGGGCCGGACGGCTTCACCTACACCGTCTGCGACGACGGCAGCACGAACGGCCGGCCCGACCCGCTCTGCGCCACCGGCAGCGTCACGCTCACCGTCACGCCGGTCAACGACCCGCCGGTGCCGACCGCCGACCAGGCGACCGTCGCCGAGGACTCGTCCGTCCTCGTCGACGTGGTCGCGAACGACTCCGCCGGCCCGGCGGACGAGGCGGGGCAGACGCTGACGCTGCAGTCGGTCGGCGCGCCGGGCCGCGGCACGGCGGTCGTGAAGAACGGGAAGCTGCTCTACACGCCGAGCCCGGACGCGAACGGCCCCGACACGGTCACGTACACCGTCTGCGACGACGGGACGACGAACGGCGCCGCCGACCCGCGCTGCTCGACCGGCACGCTGACGCTGACGATCACCGAGGTGAACGACTCGCCGCAGGCCGGCAACGACGAGCTGACCGTCCCGGCCGGCGGCAGCGGCTCCGTCGACGTGCTCGCGAACGACGTCGCCGGCCCCGCGAACGAGTCCGACCAGACGCTCTCGATCACCGCCGTCGGTACGCCGCTGAACGGCGGCACCGCGACCGCGCAGGGCGGCACGATCACCTACACGGCGCCCGCCGGCTACACGGGCCTCGACCAGCTCACGTACACGATCTGCGACAACGGCACGACCGCGGGCGCCCCGGCGCCGCGCTGCGACACGGCCGTCGTCGACGTCGGCGTCGGCGTCTCCGCCTTCAACCACACGCCGCAGGCGCACAACGGCACCGCCGCGATGGGCGAGGACGACCCGCCGCTCGCGATCGACCTGGCGCCGCTCGTCGGCGACCGCGAGTCGTCGCCGGCGGCGATGACGTACGAGATCGTGCAGCAGCCGGCGCGCGGCCACGTCACGGTCGCCGGCTCCGTCGCCACCTACACGCCGAACCCGTACACGCGCGGCACCGACAGCTTCAGCTACCACGTCACCGACGGCGGCTACCCCGACGGCTGCGGCGACGCGTCCGCGACCTGCCAGGCGGCGAAGACGAGCGTCACGCGCACCGTCACGATCGCGATCGCGCCGGTGAACCACGCGCCGACCGTCTCGATCCAGGCGCCGGCGAGCGCGGGCGAGGGCTCGGCGATCTCGCTCGTCGCCGCCGCGAGCGACCCCGACTCCGACACGCTCACGTACACCTGGACGACGTCGTTGGGCACGCTGACGGCGAACGGCCCGAACGCGACCCTCGTCGTGCCCGACGGCCCGGCGGGCGCCGCCGTGCACGTGAGCGTCTCCGACGGCAACGGCGGCAGCGCGGCGGCGGACGCGACGATCCAGATCGCGAACGTGGCGCCGAGCGCGACGTTCGCGAACGACGGCCCGGTCGACGACGGGCAGCCCTTCCACCTCTCGCTCGGCGCGATCAGCGACCCGTCCCCGGCCGACGCCGCCGCGGGCTACAGCTACGCATTCGACTGCGGCGACGGCACGTACGCGGCCTCCGCGACGCCGAGCGCGACCTGCCCGACCGCGGACGCCGGCATCCGCCTGGTGCGGGCGCGCGTCACCGACCGCGACGGCGGCAGCAGCGAGTACGCGGCGACCGTGCACGTGCAGTCGCTGCCGCCCGCGCCCACCCTGACGACGAGCGGCCCGATCCAGGAGGGCCAGTCGTTCACGCTCGGCGTCACGCTCGGCGCCGGCATCCCGACCGCCAAGTACGACTACGCGTTCGACTGCGGCGACGGCTCCGGGTACGGCGCCTACGGCGCCGCGATGTCGGTCACCTGCGCGACCGACGACAACGCGCTGCGGACGGTGCGGGTGAGCGTCCGCGGGCACGACGGCGTCGTCACCGAGGCGACGGCGACGGAGGACGTCGCCGACGTCGCGCCGACGGTGTCGGCGGGCGGCGCGCGCAGCGGCTACTGGGGCGTGCCGGTGCAGTTCGCGGGCACCGCCTCCGACCCGAGCCCGGCCGACACGGCCGCCGGCCTCGCCCCCGCCTGGGCGTGGGGCGACGGGACGCCCTCCACGGGCGGCCTCGCCGCGGCGCACGCGTACGCGCTCCCCGGCACCTACGGCGCCGTCTTCTCGGCGGTGGACAAGGACGGCGGCCGCACGCAGGCGACCTCGACGGTGACGGTCGCGAAGCGGCCGACGGCGCTCGCGTACACCGGCTCGACGAGCGCCGCCTACGGGTTCGCCACGCTCTCGGCGCAGCTGAGCGACCTCGTGGACGCCGCCTCCGCACAGCTCGCCGGCGAGTCGGTCGTCTTCCTCGTCGGCAGCACCGCCTACACGGCGAAGACCGACGCGAACGGCGTCGCGACGGTGACGGCGCCCGCGCCGGTCGCGGTCGGGACGTTCCCGGTCGTCGTCCAGTTCCTCGGCGACGCCCGCTACGCCGCGGCGCGCGCGCCCGCGGCGACGCTGCGCGTCGTCCAGTCCGCCGGCACCGTCAGCGGCACCGGTCTCGTGCTCGCGGACGGCGGCACCGCGAGCTTCGCCGTCTCCGGCACCGGCACGACGAGCCGCGGCACGCTCGACTGGGCGAACGGCTCGGCCTCCGTCCACGCGGCCGCGATCGGCCCGCTGGGGATCGCCGCCGACCGCAGCGCCGCCTGGTTCGGCGGCGTCACCGTCGACGGCCGCCAGATCCGCGTCCACGCCGGCGCCGGCCTGTTCGAGCTCTGGGTGAACGGGCAGCTCGTGACCGGCACCGGCGCGCTCGCGGCCGGCACCGTCTCGATCTCCCCCTGATCTAGGATCCGGCCGGGGTGAAGACGGGGTCGATGGTCGCTGCGGCGTTGCTGGCCGTGCTGCCGCTCGCCGGCTGCGGCGGGCCGGGCCGCCGCGCGCAGGTCGACCGCTACTTCTCGCAGGTCGACCGGATCGAGCACGACTTCGCGGGTCGGATCGCGCAGGTGCAGCGGACGTACGACGCCTTCGGCAAGGCGCGTCCGTTCGCGGCCGAGAGCTTCCCGAAGGCGGCGCGGACGTTCGTCCGGCTGCGGGCGCGGATCGCCGCGCTCGACCCGCCGCCCGACGCCGAGCCGGTGCACCGCGACCTGGTGCGGCTGCTCGACGCCGAGATCGCGCTCGCCCGCGAGGTGGCGGGCCTCGACGCCTACCTGCGGGCCGAGCGGGAGCCGCTCGCGCGCCTGCGCCGGGCGGAGCAGCGGCTCCGCGGCGGGCTGGCCGCGGCGAAGACGGCGTCGGCGCAGCGGCGCGTCTTCACCGCCTTCGCCGCCGAGGCGAAGGGGGTGGACGCGCGGCTCCGACAGGTGCCCGCGCCGGCGGCGCTCGCGCGCTGGCACCGCGCCGAGGTCGCCCGGGTCGGCCGCCTCGGCAGCGAGGCGTCGGACCTCGCGGACGCGCTCCGCCGCCGCGACCCGGCGACGCTCCGTACCCGGCTGGACGCGCTCCGCGCCGACGTCGCCGGCCGCGAGGCGGTTGCGGCCGAGCGGGCGGCGATCCGCGCCTACGACGCCCGCGCGGCCGCGGTCTCGCGGCTCGCCGGCCGGCTCCAGGCCGCCCGGACGCGGCTCGAGCGGCGGCTTCGCTGAGCCCGCGCCCTTGACATTCCGCCTGCAGGGGCGTAAAAGCGACACCTGAATCGGGTCTCAGGTAGAGGCCCAGGGAGACCTCGGAGGGTCAGACATGACAGGACGCTGGACGCGCGGCGCGATGCTTCTCGGAGCGTGCGCGCTCGTCGCCGCAGCCCTCGCGGGCACCGCGGCCGCCCGGGTCGACGCGCGCGGCACCGCCGCGGCGAAGACCGTGAACGTCGCCTTCATCTACTCGAAGACCGGCGGGCTCGCCGCCTTCGGGCAGGAGGAGTACGACGGCTTCCAGGCCGGGCTCGCCTACACGAAGGGCAAGTGCGGCGGCTACACGATCAAGCCCACCTACATCGACGACGCCACCGATCCCGCGACCGCGGTCAACGCGTTCAAGAACGAGGTCGGACAGGGCGTGAAGATCATCGCCGGCACCGCCTCCTCGGGCATCGCGCTGCAGCTCGGCGCGCTCGCGGCCCAGAACGACGTGCTCTACATCGCCGGCGCCTCCGCCGCCGACCAGATCACCGGCCTGAACCGGAACACGTTCCGCGCCGGCCGGCAGACGCTGCAGGACGTCGAGGACGCGGCGGGCATCTTCCCGCCCAAGTCGACCGGCAAGAAGATCGTCGTCTTCGCCGAGGACACGGCATTCGGCGCCGGCAACGTCGCCGCCGTCCAGTCGATCTTCGGCGGCCGCGGCCACGCGGTCTCGAAGATCCTCTCGCCGTTCGGCGCCGCCGACCTGACGCCGTACGCGCAGCAGCTGAAGAACTCCAACGCCGACGCGGCCTTCGTCGCATGGGCGAACACGACGAACGCGGCGGCGATGTGGCAGTCGCTGCAGCAGCAGGGCGTGTCGAAGCAGATGACGATCGTCACCGGCCTCGCGAACCGCGCCAGCTACGACGCGATCGGCCCGCTCGTCCAGGGCGTGACGCTGCTCTCGCACTACGTCTACCAGGCGCCGAAGAACAAGGTGAACACGTACCTCGTCAAGTGGATGGCGAAGAACCGCCACTCCGTGCCCGACCTCTTCACCCCGGACGGCTTCGTCACGGCGCAGATGATCTGCCGGGCGGTGCAGAAGGGCGGAACCGACACGTCGAAGCAGATCGGCGCGCTCGAGGGCTGGCAGTTCCTCGCGCCGAAGGGCAAGCAGCGGATCCGTCCGCAGGACCACGCGATGCTGCAGCCGATGTTCCAGGTGCAGCTGCTCCCCGGCAAGGGCGGTCACTACAACGTGAAGGTGCTGAAGACCGTCTCGCCGGGCAACGTCCAGCCGCCCGTCACTCCGTTCAAGTAGGCGGTTGAGCGCACACCCTCCGATCCTCGCCACGCGCAACCTCGGGCTCGACATCGGCGGCGCCAAGATCGTCGCCGATGTCAGCCTCGAGGTGGCCGAGGGCGAGCTGCTCGGGATCATCGGGCCGAACGGCGCCGGCAAGACGTCGCTGTTCAACCTCCTGTCGGGGCTGTATCGCCCGACGGCGGGGTCGATCGTGCTCGCCGGCCGCGAGATCACGAAGCAGCCGGTGGCGCTGCGGACGCGGGAGGGCCTCGGCAGGACGTTCCAGGTCTCGAGCGTCTTCCCGCTGCTCGGCGTGCACGAGAACGTGCGCCTCGCCGCCGAGGCGTCGCTCGGAGGGACGCTGCGGCTCTGGCGGCGGGCGGCGAGCGTGCGCGCCGCGCAGGAGCGGGCGCGCGCCGCGATCGCCCGCGTCGGGCTGGAGCCGTACGCGCGCTCGCGGGCGGGCGCGCTCGCGCACGGCGACAAGCGGCGGCTCGAGATCGCGATGCTGCTCGCGGCGGACAAGCCCGTCCTGCTGCTCGACGAGCCGATGGCGGGCCTCTCCGCCGAGCACGTGCCCCGGCTCGTGGAGCTGATCCGCGCGATCCACACCGAGGAGAAGAAGACGGTGCTGATGGTCGAGCACCACATCGACGTCGTGACGGGGCTCGCGCAGCGGATCGCCGTCATGCACCACGGCTCGCTGCTCGCCTGCGACACGCCGACGGCCGTGATGGCGAACCCGACGGTGCAGTCGGCGTACCTCGGGGAGGCGCTGTGAGCGTCGCGGCCGGGACGCGGACGCTGCTGTCCGTGCGCGACCTGCACGTGTTCCTCGGGCAGTCGCACGTCCTCCAGGGCGTCTCGTTCGACGTGCCGGAGGGCGGCGTCACGGCGCTGCTCGGGCGCAACGGCGTCGGCAAGACGACGACGCTGCGCGCGATCCTCGGGCTCGTCGGCCGCCGCGGCTCGGTGCGGCTCGGGGACGACGAGCTGTCGGGCATGTCGACGCACCGGATCGTCCGGCGCTCGGTCGGCTACGTCCCCGAGGACCGCGACGTCTTCACCGGTCTGACGGTCGCCGAGAACCTCCGCCTCGCGGAGCGCGACCGCGAGCCGCGCTACGACCTCGTCTTCGAGCTCTTCCCGGAGCTCGAGCAGCGCGCGCAGCAGCGGGCCGGCACGCTCTCGGGCGGCCAGCAGCAGATGGTCGCGATCGCGCGGGCGCTGCTGAACGACAACCGCGTCCTGCTCGTCGACGAGCCGACGAAGGGGCTCGCGCCGGCGCTCGTCGCCGAGGTGGCGCGCGTGCTGGAGCGGCTCGCCGAGCTGACGACGGTGCTGCTCGTCGAGCAGAACCTCGGCGTCGTCCGCTCGATCGCCCGCGACGCGATCGTCCTCGACCAGGGCCGCGTCGTGCACACCGGCGACGCGCAGGAGCTGCTCGCGCAGCCGGAGCTCGTCAAGCGGCTGCTCAGCGTGGGATCGGCGGTCGGCGCGTGAGCACGTTCTTCCTGCTGACGGTGACCGGCTTCGGGCTCGGCGCGATGTACTTCCTGATCGCGTCGGGCCTCTCGCTGATCTACGGGCTGATGGGCGTGCTCAACTTCGCCCACGGCGCGTTCATCACCGTCGGCAGCTACGGGACGTGGTGGACCTCGGTGCACGTCTTCGACGGCGTCCACTCGGCGCTCTGGCGCTGGCTGCTCAGCTCCCTGCTCGGGCTCGCGTTCGGCGGCGCCTTCGCCGCGCTCGTCGAGCTGGTGCTGATCCGGCCGCTCTACTCGCGGCACATCGAGCAGGTGCTCGTCACCGTGGGCCTGCAGCTCGCGTTCGTCGCGCTCGTCACCGGCATCTGGGGGCCGGACGCGAAGTCGTTCGTCGTGCCGACGTGGCTGCACGACACGACCGACGTGCTCGGCGCGAACATCCCGAACGACCGCTGGATCGAGATCGCCACGGCGGCCGCCGTGCTCGGGCTGCTGCAGCTCTTCCTGCGCAAGACCCGCTACGGCCTGATCATCCGCGCCGGCGTCGAGAACCGCGCGATGGTGCAGGCGCTCGGGATCGACGTGCGCAAGGCGTTCACGCTCGTCTTCGCGATCGGCGGCGTCGCGGCCGCGATCGCGGGCGTCCTCAGCGGCGTCTACTTCAACACGGTCAGCCCCGACCAGGGGACGAGCCTGCTCATCTTCGCCTTCATCGTCGTCGTGATCGGCGGGCTGGGCTCGATCGGCGGCTCCGCCGTCGCCGCGGTCGTCGTCGGGCTCGTCCAGCAGTACACGAACTACTACGCGTCGGCGGGGATCGGCGACATGGTCGTCGTCCTGCTGCTCGGGCTCGTGCTGCTCGCGCGGCCGCGCGGCTTCGCAGGCGCCGTCGTCGGGGCGCGCGCATGAGCCTCCGCCGCCCGCTCGTCGCCGATTGGCTCTGGCCGCTCGTCGTCTTCGGCGCGCTCGCCGTCGTGCCGAAGCTGAACGTCTCGATCCCGAAGCTGTTCGACCAGCCGATCTCGTCGCCGGGCACGCTCGCGCTGCTCGCGTCGTGCCTCGTCTTCGGCGCGCTCGCGCTCACCTACGACATCCAGTTCGGCTTCACCGGGCTGCTCTCGTTCGGGCACACGCTGTACATCGCGCTCGGCGTGTACCTCTCGAACATCGCGATCACCGACTGGCACTGGAGCTTCTGGGTGGCGATCGTCTTCACGATGGCGGTCGCGTTCGTGCTGGCGAACGTGCTCGGCTACGTCTCCCTGCGCGTCGGCGGGATCGCGTTCGCGATGGTGACCCTCGCGTTCGCGCAGGCGGGCGCGGTGCTCGCGCTCAAGGACCCGCACCACTGGACGCACGGCGAGGAAGGGCTCGGCGCCGACTACACGAAGCTGCCGAAGGCGTTCGTCGGGATCGTCAACACGAAGAACCTGTACTGGCTCGCGCTCGCGTTCCTCGCGGTCGTCTTCTTCGTCGTGTGCTGGGCGGTCGAGTCGTCGCCGGGGCGCGTGTGGCAGGCGATCCGCGAGAACGAGGTGCGCGTCGAGGTGCTGGGGCTGCGCCCGCACTGGTACAAGCTGCAGTCGTTCGTCCTCTCCTCGACGCTCGCGGCGGCGGGCGGGATCGTCTACATGCTGCTCTACAACGGCTCGACGCTCGCCGTCACGCAGCCGACCTTCACGCTGACGCTGCTGCTGATGGTGGTGATCGGCGGCGCCGGCTCGCGCTGGGGGGCGGTGCTCGGCGGGATCCTCTATACGTATCTGAACGACCGGCTCGTCGCCGTCGGCAGCTCGTCGGCCGTCGAGGGGCTGCCGCACGCGCTGCGGACGCCGCTCGAGCAGCCGCTCTTCCTGCTCGGCGTGATCTTCATCCTGATCGTCCTCTTCCTGCCGGGCGGGCTCGCGGGGCTCGCGCGCCGCGGGCGGCGGAGCACGCTGCGGCAGATCGAGGCGGCCGTGCGGCCGTCGGCGGAGGGCGTCTCGTGACGGCGGTGGCGGCGGCGTCGTCGGACGGGGTGCGGATCGCATACGAGCTGCGCGGCGAGGGCGAGCCGCTCGTGCTCGTGCACGGGCTCGCGTACGACCGCTTCGGCTGGGGGCGGCTGCCCGACCTGCTGGCCGAACGGTTCCGCGTCGTGGTGCTCGACAACCGCGGCGTCGGCGAGAGCGACGCGCCGGCGGGGCCGTACACCGTCGCGCAGCTGGCGGCGGACGTCGTCGCGGTGCTCGACGACGCCGGGCTCGACCGCGTGAACCTCTTCGGCGTCTCGCTCGGCGGCTACGTCGCGCAGGAGCTTGCACTGACGCGGCCGGAGCGGCTGCGCCGGCTCGTGCTCTGCTCGACCGCACCGGGCGGCGCGCGGGCCGTGCCGATGCCGCAGGCGACGCAGGAGGTGTTCGCGCGCTATCCGACGATGGAGCGGGAGGCCGGCCTCCGCATGTTCGTCGAGAACTCGCTCGGCGAGCGCGGCGTCCGCGAGCTGCCCGAGCTCGTCGAGGAGATCCTCCGCTACCGGCTCGAGCACGCGCCGAGCGTCGACGCGTGGCTGGCGCAGGCGGCGGCGGGCGCGACGTACGACAACTCCGAGCGGGTCGGCTCGATCTCCGTGCCGACGCTCGTCCTGCACGGCGGCGCCGACGTCGTCGTCGACCCGCGCAACGCCGGGGTGCTCGCCTCGTCGATCCCCGGCGCCTGCGTCGAGGTCGTGCCCGACTGCGGGCACCTGCTCGTCTGGGAGGACTCGGAGCGGGTGGCCCGGCTCGTGACGGAGTTCCTCGCGTGATCGTCAGCCGCTGGCTCGACGACCGGGCGCGGAACACGCCGGCCCGGGTGGCGATCGACTTCGACGGGCGGCTCGTCACGTACGGCGAGCTGGCCGCCGGCGCGGACGCGTACGCGGCGGCGTTCGGAGAGGCGGGGCTGCGCCGCGGCGACCGCGTCGCGACGCTGACGGGCAACTCCCCGGAGCACGTGATGGTGCTGTTCGCCTGCGCGAAGCTGGGATTGATCCTGCTGCCCCTCTCGTGGCGGCTGACGGCGCCCGAGCTGCGCTATCAGCTCGACGACGCCGAGCCGTCCCTCTTCCTCGTCGAGGAGCCGTACCGCGACCTGGCCGAAGCGACCGGGGCCCGCTGCGTCGGCTTCGAGCCGTCACATTCTCGTGACGGTACTTATTACCCGCACGAAACCGTCACGGACTCCGCCGATCCGTCCCGGCCGTCACAGTTTCGTGACGGTAATACGTACCCACACGAAACCGTCACGGAAGCCGACCCGCTGCTCCTGATCTACACGTCCGGCACGACGGGAAAGCCGAAGGGCGCACTGCTCACGCACGCGAACTGCTTCTGGACGAACGTGTCGTTCGACGCGACGACCGGCGTGCACGGCGACGACGTCGTCCTGCAGGTGCTGCCGCAGTTCCACGTCGGCGGCTGGAACGTGCAGCCGCTGCTCGCCTGGCTGAAGGGGGCGACCGTCGTGCTCGAGCGGCAGTTCGACGCCGACCGCTGCCTGCGGCTGATCGAGGAGAAGCGGGTGACGACGATGATGGGCGTCCCGCCGATCTACCTCTTCCTCGCGCAGCACCCGCGCTTCGCCGAGGCCGACCTCTCCAGCCTCGACCGGGCCGTCGTCGGCGGCGCGCCGATGCCCGAGGCGCTGCTCGAGGCCTGGGCGGCCCGCGGCACGGCCGTCGTCCAGGGCTACGGCCTCACGGAGGCGGCGCCGAACGTGCTCTGCCTGCCGCCGGAGGACGCGGTGCGCAAGCTCGGCTACGCCGGCAAGCCGTACCCGTTCGTCGACGTCCGCGTCTCCGACGAGCAGGAGCTGCAGGTGCGCGGCCCCAACGTCTTCGCCGGCTACTGGCGCAACCCCGAGGCGACCGCGCAGGCGTTCACGGAGGACGGCTGGCTGCGCACCGGCGACGTCGCCGAGGCGGACGAGGAAGGCTGCTACCGGATCAAGGGCCGCCTGAAGGACATGTACATCTCGGGCGGCGAGAACGTCTATCCCGCCGAGGTCGAGGCCGTCCTGCACGAGCACCCGCAGGTGCGCGACGCCGCCGTCGTCGGCGTGCCGGACGACCGCTGGGGCGAGTGCGGCGCCGCCTTCGTCGTCGCCGACGGCGTCACCGAGGAGGAGCTCGTCGAGTGGTGCCGCGCCCGGCTCGCGAAGTTCAAGGTGCCGCAGTCCGTCCGCTTCGTCGAGGAGATCCCGCGCAACTCGCTCGGGAAGATCCAGAAGCAGGGGCTCGTCGAGCAGGCGGTGCCGACCGTATGACGAGCGTGCAGGGGACGGACGGCCGCACGCTCTCGCCGCGCGGGCTCGAGACGCGCGCCCGCCTGCTCGCCGCGGCGGAGCAGGTCTTCGGCGAGCTCGGCTACCACGAGGCGTCGATCGTCAAGATCACCGAGGCGGCCGGGGTCGGCCAGGGGACGTTCTACCTCTACTTCGCCTCGAAGAAGGACGTCTTCGACGAGCTGATCCGCGACCTGAACCGGCGCGTCCGTCACGCGATGAAGGACGCGTCGTCGCGCGGCGCCACCCGGCTCGAGGCGGAGCTGCTCGGCTTCGGCGCGTACTTCCGCTTCACCGCCGAGCACCCGGCGCTCTACCGGATCATCCGCCAGGCCGAGTTCGTCTCGCCTGAGATGCTCGAGTTCCACTACGAGAAGCTCGCCGCCGGCTACGTCGACGGCCTGCGCGAGTCGATCGCGCGCGGCGAGGTGGGGCAGATCGAGCCGGAGGTGACCGCCTGGGCGCTGATGGCGGCCGGCGAGATGCTCGGGATGCGCTACATCCTCTGGGGCGACGGCAGCGTGCCGCCGCACGTCGAGCAGGAGCTCGCGCGGATCATCCGCTGCGTCCTGGAGGCGAAGCCGTGACCCGCGTCTCGCTCGCGGCGACCGCCGCGTACCTTCCGGAGCGCTGGATGACCGCCGCCGAGGTCGCCGAGCGCAGCGGCATCCCCGAGCCGGTGATCGTCGACAAGTTCGGCCTGCGCGGCAAGCACATCGCCGGCGAGGACGAGCACGTCAGCGACCTCTCCGTGCGCGCGGCGGAGACGCTGCTCGAGGAGAACGACGTCGACCCGGAGACGATCGACGTCGTCATGTACTACGGCTCGATGTGGAAGGACTACGCCGTCTGGCAGGCGGCGCCGTGGATCGCGCACCGCGTCGGCGCCACGAACGCGTACGCCGTCGAGTACGACAACGTCTCGTGCGGCACGCCGGTCGCGCTGCGGATCGCGCGTGACATGCTCCGCGCCGAAGACGAGCTGCAGCGGATCCTCGTCGTCGCCGCCTGCCGCGAGTCGTACCTGCTCGACTACGGCAACGAGCGCTCCCGCTTCATGTTCAACTTCGGCGACGGCGCCGTCGCCGGCCTGCTGGAGAAGAACGGCGGCCGCAACGAGCTGCTCGGCTGCCACGGGATCACGGACGGCTCGTTCTCGCTGCAGGTGAAGGTCCCGTCGGGCGGCAGCGTCTCGCCGAACGGCGGCTACCGCTTCCTCGACGTCGCCGACCCTACGTCGATGAAGGACGGCCTCGACGTCGTGTCGCTTCCGAACTTCGTCGCCGCCGCGCGCGGCGCCCTGGAACGGAGCGGCGCGACGCTCGAGGACGTCGGCTACCTCTGCGGCATCCACATGAAGCCGTCGATGCACCGGCTGCTCGTGGAGGCGCTCGGCCTCGACCCGGCGCGTGCGGCGTACCTCGACGACACGGGCCACATGAGCGGCGTCGACCCGCTGCTCGCGCTCGACCGGGCCGCCCGCGCCGGCGAGCTCCGCGACGGCGAGCTCGTGCTGCTGCTCGCCGCCGGCACCGGCTACACCTGGGCGGCCAGTGTCGTACGGTGGGGCGGATGAATCCCGGCGACGAGTACGGCCCCTCCTCCTGGATCGAGGTCGGCCAGGACCGCATCGATGCCTTCGCCGACGCCACCGGCGACCACCAGTGGATCCACGTCGACCCGGAGAAGGCGGCCGCCGGCCCCTTCGGCGGGACGATCGGGCACGGCTACCTGACCCTCTCGCTGCTGCCCGTGATGTCGTACGAGGTGGTGCCGCGGCAGGAAGGCGGCATGGCGATCAATTACGGCCTGAACAAGGTGCGCTTCCCCGCGCCGGTGCCGTCCGGGTCGCGCGTGCGCGGGACGTTCCGCGTCGTCGACGTCGAGCAGGCGGACTGGGGCCACCAGGCGACGATGGCGGCCACGATCGAGCGTGACGGCGGCGACAAGCCGGTGTGCGTGGCCGAGCTCGTCTTCCGCTACTACAAGGGTTGAGCAGGGCCGCTCTCGTCACCGGCGCCGCGCAGGGGATCGGCGCCGCGATCGCGGAACGCCTGCGGGCGGACGGCTGGGACGTCCACGCGGTCGACCTCCCCGACGGCGACCTCTCGACGCGCGAGGGCAACCGCGCCGTCGTCGACGCTGCGCTCGAGCGGTTCGGCGGCCGGCTCGACGCCGTCGTCGCGAACGCCGGCTTCCAGCACGTCGCGCCGGTGCGCGACTTCGACGAGGACCGCTGGGATGCCCTGCAGGCGGTGCTGCTGCGCTCGCCCTTCCTGCTCGCGAAGTACGCGTGGGACGCGCTCGCCGCCTCCGGCGACGGCCGCTTCTGCGTCGTCGCCTCCGTGCACGGTCTCGTCGCCTCGCCGTTCAAGGCCGGCTACGTCGCGGCGAAGCACGGCGTGCTCGGGCTCGTGAAGGTGCTCGCGCTCGAGGGCGCCGACGCCGGCATCTCCGCCTCCGCGCTCTGCCCCGCCTACGTGCGGACGGAGCTCGCCGAGCGGCAGCTGGCCGAGCGCGGCGCCGACGACCTGCTCGCCCCGCAGGCGGTCAAGCGCCTGCTCGAGCCGTCCGAGGTCGCCGCCGCCGCGTCGTTCCTGCTCGGCCCCGACGGGCGCGCGGTTACCGGCACGCCGTTCCTGCTCGACCTCGGCTGGACGTCTCGCTAGTAACAGCCTGTTACTTGCGGCTGGACGTCTCGCTCGTAACGGGCTGTTGCTCGCGACTGGACGCCTCGCTAGTAACAGGCTGTTACTTGCGGATACGCCTCGCTAGTAACAGGCTGTCACTTGCGGATCCGCACGCGCTAGTAACAGGCTGTTACTTGCGGGTGTAGATCCGCCGGACGATCTCCTCGATGTCCGGCTCCGCGATCTGCAGGTCGACGACCCGCGCCGCCGCGGCCACCCGCGCCGTCAGCTCCGCCGCCGAGCCGCGGAAGCGGAGCCACTGCCGCGGCCCCTCGACCCGCTCGACGCGGGCTCCCTCGACGGCGAGCGGCGGTGCCGGCTCCTCCAGGTCGACGACGAGCGTGCGCTCGTCGCCGTAGCGGGCGCGCAGGTCGGCGATCCGGCCGTCCCAGATCAGCGAGCCGTGGTCGATCACGAGCAGCCGCTCGCACAGCCGCTCGATGTCGCCCAGGTCGTGCGTGGTCAGGAGGACCGTGACGCCGTCCTGCCGATTGATCTCGACGAGGAAGTCGCGCACGCGCTGCTTCGCGACGACGTCGAGGCCGATCGTCGGCTCGTCGAGGAAGAGCAGCTCCGGCGAGTGCAGCATCGCCGCCGTCAGCTCGCCGCGGATCCGCTGCCCGAGCGAGAGCTGCCGCACCGGCGTCTGCAGGAAGGGGTCGAGGTCGAGCACGTCGCGGAACCGCTCGAGCCGGGCGCGGTACCGCTCCTCGGGGACGCGGTAGATGTGCCGCAGCAGCTCGAACGAGTCGAGCAGCGGCAGGTCCCACCAGAGCTGGATCCGCTGGCCGAACATGGCGCCGATCCGCTTCGCGAGCTCGACGCGCTGCCGCGACGGCTCCATGCCCGCGACGCGCACGTGCCCGGCCGAGGGGACGAGGATGCCGGTCAGCATCTTGATCGTCGTCGACTTGCCGGCTCCGTTCGGGCCCAGGTAGCCGACGAGCTCGCCCCGGTCGACGCGGAAGGAGATGCCCCGCACCGCCTCGACGACGTGCCGCTGCCGCTTCAGGCGCCCGCGCCGGACGACGAACCGCTTCTCCAGCCGCTCGACCTCGATCATCCGCCGGCGCTCCGGTAGTGCCGGACCGCGAACCGCCACGCGAGGCCCGCGACGCCGGCGGCCGCGAGCGCGACCGCAGGCGAGAGGAACTGCAGCACGCGCGGCAGCCCGAGCGGGTCGTGCTTGCCGAGCACGTACAGCGCCGGGAAGTAGCAGACGAACCCGAGCGGCACGAGGTACGCGAGGAACCGGCGCAGCCACGCGCCGTAGATGTCGATCGGGTACTGGGCGAGGAAGTTGCCGCCGTACGTGAACGCGTTCGTGAACTCGCCACTGTCGGTCGTCCAGAACGCGAGGCACGTGAAGACGACCCAGACCGCGGAGAAGATGAGGATCCCCGCCGGCAGGCTGACGAGCAGGACGACGACGCGCCCCGCCGTCCAGTGGACGTGCAGCGCGGCGAGCGCGTAGACGAGCACGAGCGCGCCCTGCGCCGCCTTGCCGAGCCGCCGGAGCTGGAAGTCCGAGGCGACGACCTGGAAGAGCGTCCCGCGCGGCCGCACCAGCAGGATGTCGAAGTTGCCGTCGCGGATCAGCCGCGGGAACAGGTCGAGGTGCCCGATCAGCAGGTCGGTGAGCGCGAAGACGATCGACGAGAGGGCGTAGAGGAACGCCACCTCCTGCACCGTCCACTCGACGAGCCGCGGCGTGTTGTGGAAGATCACGAGCACCGCGAGGAAGTCGAGGAAGGAGATCAGGAACGCGCCGACGAGCTCGAGCGCGAACGACGTCCGGTACTGCACCTGCGAGCGGATCTGCGCGCCGACGAGCCGGCGCCAGAGCAGCAGCGAGTCAACCACCCTGCACCACGAGCTTCCGCGTCGCCGTCCGCAGCCCGACGCGCCCGAGCGCGAGCAGCACGCCCGCCCACGCCGCCTGCAGCGCGAGCACCCCCACGAGCTCCCAGCCGTGGTGCTTGCCGAGCCAGACGTCGATCGGCGTCTGCAGGATCGCCGCGAACGGCAGCACCTGCGCGACCTGCCCGAGCCAGTGCGGGAAGAACGCGATCGGGACGATCATCCCCGAGAAGAAGAGGTTCACGGTCAGCGCGAGGATCAGCACGCCGCGGATGTCGAGCAGCCAGAACGCCGGCAGGTTGTAGAGGAAGCGGAACGCGAGGCTGACGACGACCGCGAGCGCGAGGCTGAGCACGAACAGCAGCGCGTTTCCGACGTTCGGGTAGTGCAGCCGGAAGACGAGCCCGCCGACGACGAACGGCACGACGCCGCGGAAGAGGAAGTGGTACGGCGCCCGCCCGAGGTCGAAGGCGAGCCAGTAGCGCTGCGGATCGAGCGGGCGCGAGAGGTCGGTGGCGATCGAGCCGTCGCGGATCCGCAGCGCGAGCTCCTGCCAGCCGAAGACGTAGACCGTCATCAGCAGCGCCTGCGCGAGCCAGACGTACGTGACCGCGTCGTCGGCGCGGTAGCCGCCCACGTCCGTCCGGTGCCGGTAGACGGCGAGCAGCACGTACGCCTGGATGAAGCCGAAGATCGTGTTCGTGAAGACGCCGGCAGCCGTCGCCCACGGGTAGGCGGCGTAGCGGCGCCAGCCCCGCTTCGCGATCTCCCAGTCCAGCCGAACATCCAGTCGCACGGAGGCCGATCCTATTCCTGGATCCAGGAGCCGCTTCGCCCTGGATCCCGAATTGGCCGTTTTGGGGGTTGATATCCATCCAGTGGCATATCTAGGATCCGAAAATCAGGCAGGCAACCCACGGAGGCACGGATGAACCCGGAGGCTCGGATCCAGGCTGAGGCGGACCAGCTCGACGCGCGCTGGCGCGGCGAGCCGCGCTGGCAGGGGATCGAACGGTCGTACGGCGCGGCCGAGGTGGTGCGGCTGCGCGGCAGCGTCGTCCCCGAGCACACGTTCGCCCGGCTCGGCGCCGAGCGGCTGTGGAGCCTCCTGCGGCGCGAGGAGCGGCCGGTGCGCGCACTCGGCGCGCTGACCGGCGGCCAGGCGGTGCAGATGGTCAAGGCGGGCCTCGACGCGATCTACCTCTCGGGCTGGCAGGTCGCGGCCGACGCAAACCTCGCCGGCTCGACCTACCCCGACCAGAGCCTGTATCCGGCGAACTCGGTGCCGGCGCTGGTGCGGCGGCTGAACGCGGCGCTGCAGCGGGCCGACCAGATCCACTGGTCGGAGGGCCGCAACGGCACCCACTGGTTCGCGCCGATCGTCGCCGACGCCGAGGCCGGCTTCGGCGGGCCGCTCAACGCCTACGAGCTGATGAAGTCGATGATCGAGGCGGGCGCGGCCGGCGTGCACTACGAGGACCAGCTCTCGTCGGAGAAGAAGTGCGGCCATCTCGGCGGCAAGGTGCTCGTGCCGACGTCCCAGTTCGTCCGCACGCTCAACGCGGCGCGGCTCGCCGCCGACGTGCTCGACGTGCCCGCCGTGCTCGTCGCGCGCACCGACGCGCTCAGCGCCGCGCTGCTGACGAGCGACGTGGACGAGTACGACCGCGAGTTCGTCACCGGCGAGCGGACGGCGGAGGGCTTCTTCCGCGTCCGCGACGGGATCGACGCGGCGATCGCGCGCGGGCTCGCCTACGCTCCGTACGCCGACGTCGTCTGGTTCGAGACGTCGACGCCGGACCTCGGCGAGGCCCGCGACTTCGCCCAGGCGCTGCACGAGAAGTTCCCGGGCAAGCTGCTGGCCTACAACTGCTCGCCGTCCTTCAACTGGCGCAAGCACCTCGACGACGAGACGATCGCCGGCTTCCAGTCGCAGCTCGGCGAGTGGGGCTACCGCTTCCAGTTCATCACGCTCGCGGGCTTCCACTCGCTCAACGCGGCGATGTTCGAGCTCGCGCGCGGCTACGCGGCGGAGGAGATGACCGCCTACGTGCGGCTGCAGGAGCAGGAGCTCGCGCTGGAGGAGTTCGGCTACTCGGCGACGCGGCACCAGCGCGAGGTCGGCGCCGGCTACTTCGACCTCGTCACGCAGGCGGTCTCGCCCGACGCGTCGACGCTGGCGTTGAAGGGCTCGACGGAGGAAGCACAATTCTCGGCGTAGTGCGGCAACAGGAAGGTCTCGAGCTGGCCGGCCTCCTGCAGCGGGAGCTCGGCCCGCAGCGGCGGGAGCTGCTCGCGGAGCGGCAGGCGCGGCAGCGCCGCCTCGACGCGGGCGAGGATCCGGCCTTCGTCACGCGCGGCGGCGACTGGCGCGTCGCGGAGGCGCCGCCCGACCTCGTCGACCGGCGCTGCGAGATCACCGGGCCCGTCGACCGGAAGATGATGATCAACGCGCTCAACTCCGGCGCCCGCTGCTTCATGGCCGACTTCGAGGACGCCAACTCGCCGACGTGGGAGAACGTCGTCCGCGGCCACGAGAACGTCCGCGACGCGGTCCGCGGCGAGCTCGCGCTCGACACGCCCGAGAAGAGCTACCGCCTGAACGACGAGATCGCGACGCTGCTCGTGCGCCCGCGCGGCTGGCATCTCGTCGAGCGGCACGTCGAGATCGACGGCGAGCCGGTCTCGGCCTCGCTGTACGACTTCGCGCTCGCGCACGCGAACGGCGCGCGCTACTTCTACCTGCCGAAGCTCGAGTCGCACCTCGAGGCGCGGCTGTGGGCGCAGGCGTTCGCGCTCGTCGGCGACACGACGATCCGCTGCACCGTGCTGATCGAGACGATCCTCGCGGCGTTCGAGATGGAGGCGATCCTCTGGGAGCTCCGCGACTACGGCTGCGCGCTCAACGCCGGCCGCTGGGACTACATCTTCAGCGTGATCAAGAAGCTCCGCGCCCGCGGCTGGGTGCTGCCGGACCGCGCGCAGGTGACGATGACCGTCCCGTTCATGCGCGCGTACACCGACCTGCTGGTGAAGACGTGCCACGCGCACGGCGCGCACGCGATCGGCGGCATGGCGGCGTTCATCCCCTCGCGGCGCGACCCCGAGGTCAACCGCGTCGCGCTCGCGAAGGTGCGGGAGGACAAGGAACGGGAGGCCGGACAGGGCTTCGACGGCACGTGGGTCGCGCATCCCGACCTCGTGCCGGTCGCCCTGCCGTGCTTCCCGGAGCCGAACCAGCTCGGCGTCCTGCGCGAGGACGTCGACGTGAGCGAGCGCGACCTGCTCTCGATCCCGGCCACGCCCGGCGAGGTCACGCAGCAGGGCCTGCGGACGAACGTCTCCGTCGGCATCCGCTACCTCGACTCGTGGCTGCACGGGGTCGGCGCCGCGGCGATCGACAACCTGATGGAGGACGCGGCGACCGCCGAGATCTCCCGCTCGCAGGTCTGGCAGTGGCTGCACGCAGGCCGCTTCACGCCGGAGGACGTCCGCGCCGAGGCCGAGCGCGTGGACGCCGGCGACGAGGCGAAGCAGCTCTTCCTCGAGCTCGCGCTCGCCGACGAGCTCGTCGAGTTCCTGACGGTTCCCGCCTACGACCGACTGGAGGACTGATGGACGCGACAGTCGAGCTGATCGAGATCACCGACGACCGTGAGGAGCAGTGCACGGCGGAGCAGGCCGAGTGCACCTGCCCCGACTTCTGCGAGCGGGACCACGAGCAGGACTAGAGTGCGGGGCGTGAGCCTCGACTCGACGAAGGCCGACGACATCGCGCTCGTGATCGAGGAGGCGATCGTCTCCGGCGAGCTCGCGCCGGGGACGGTGCTCCGCCAGGAGCAGCTCTCCGAGCAGTTCAACGTCTCGCGGACGCCGATCCGCGAGGCGCTGCGCCGGCTCGCGGCGCTCGGCCTCGTCTCCTTCGTGCCGAACCGCGGCGTCCGCGTCCGGACGATCTCGCGCGACGAGCTGCACGAGGCGTTCCTCGTCCGGGCCGAGCTCGAGGGGCTCGCGACCGAGATCGCGGCGGGGAAGATGACGCGCGAGCTGCTCGCGGAGCTGGACGAGTGCGAGCGGCGCTTCGCCGAGATCTCGCAGGACCTGCGCTCGCGGGAGCCGGGGGAGGAGCGGCGCTCGATCATGGGCGAATGGGTGCGCGCGAACCACTCCTTCCACGACGTCATCTACCGCGCGGCCGACCTGCCGCTGGTCGAGCAGCTGGCGAAGAGCGCGCGGCGGTCGTTCTCGGGCCCCGCCGTCTGGGCGCCCGGCGACCACTCGATCGACGAGCTCTACGCGCGCAACGCCGAGCAGCACCGCGCGATCAAGCAGGCGCTGCACGCCGGCAGCGCCGCCGGCGCGCGGGCGCTCGCCCGGGAGCACGTCCTCTCCAGCTTCAACCTGCTCGAGACGATCCTCGAGCAGGTCGGCGCGCAGCCGCGCGACTGGCAGCGCGGGCGCGCGGCGCGGCGCTGAGCTATCATCGGCCCATAGTCGCTGGCTAGTCTCACCGGTCGCTCTCGGGCCCCGATTAGGGTGGGGGCCTGATGGAGCTCGCGACTCTCTACCGGCCGGACGGCGTCGAGCAGCGCTGGCAGCGCACGTGGGAGGACGAAGGCCTCTACCACGCGCACGTCGACGCGCCCGGCGAGACGTACGTGATCGCCGTGCCGCCGCCGAACGTCACCGGCGCGCTGCACATGGGCCACGCGCTGAACGGCTCGATCCAGGACACGCTGATCCGCTGGCACCGGATGCGCGGCCTCAACACGCTCTGGCAGCCCGGCTTCGACCACGCAGGCATCGCGACCCAGGCGGTGGTCGAGCGCGAGCTGCGCAGCGAGGGCACCTCGCGGCTCGAGCTCGGGCGCGAGGCGTTCGTCGAGCGCGTCTGGGCGTGGCTGCACGAGTACGGCGGCGTGATCATGAGCCAGTTCCGCCGACTCGGCTGCTCGCTCGACTACGAGCGCGAACGGTTCACGATGGACGACGGCTACGTCCGCGCCGTGATGCGCTTCTTCGTGCACCTGTACGAGCGCGGCTGGCTGTTCCGCGACAACCGCATCGTCAACTGGTGCAGCGACTGCCGCACCTCGATCTCCGAGCTGGAGGTCGAGCACCTCGACGTCGACGACACGCTCACGTACGCGCGCTACCCGCTGCTGAACGGCGAGGGCTCGGTGACGATCGCGACCGTACGGCCGGCGACGATCCTCGCCGACGTCGCCGTCGCCGTCCATCCCGACGACGAGCGCTACACGCACCTGATCGGCAAGGACGTGAAGGTGCCGGTGGTGAACCGGACCGTGCCGATCGTCGCCGACGAGCGCGTCGATCCCGCGTTCGGCACCGGCGCGCTGAAGATCACGCCCGGCCACGACCCGGTCGACTTCGAGATCGGGCGGGACCACCAGCTCGAGGAGCTGACGGTGATCGACCTCGACGGCCGCATGACGGGCGACATCCCGCCCGAGTACGAGGGCCTGACGGAGGCCGAGGCGGCGGAGCGCGTCGTGCAGTGGCTGAAGGACAACGACCAGCTCGAGAAGCGCGAGCACTACCGGCACGCGGTCGGCCACTGCGAGCGCAGCGGCACGCGCATCCAGCCGCTCGTCTCGCTGCAGTGGTGGTGCGACATGCAGCCGATGGCGGCGGCGGCGATCGAGGCGATCGAGTCCGGCCGCGTCACCTTCCACCCGCCGGTGCAGAACCGCGTCGCGCTCGACTGGCTGAAGAGCATCCGCCCCTGGAACGTGTCGCGCCAGCTCTGGTGGGGCCACCAGCTGCCGATCTGGTACTGCGAGAACGGGCACGTCACCTGCGCCGAGAGCGAGCCGCAGGCCTGCACGGAGTGCGGGTCGACGCGGTTGACGCGGGACGAGGACGTGCTCGACACGTGGTTCAGCTCGGCGCTGTGGCCGTTCGCGACGCTCGGCTGGCCCGACGACACGCCCGAGCTGCGCCGCTACTACCCGGGCGACGTCAACTCGACCGCGCGCGAGATCATCTTCCTCTGGGAGGCGCGGATGGTGATGGCCGGCCTGGAGCTGATGGGCGACATCCCCTTCGCCGACGTGATCATCCACTCGACCGTGCTCGCGCCGGACGGGCGGCGGATGTCGAAGTCGCTCGGGACCGGCATCGACCCGGTCGAGCTGATCGAGCAGCACGGCGCGGACGCGACGCGCTACGGCCTGTTGAAGATGTCCTCGACGCAGGACGTCCGCTTCTCGGCCCAGCAGATCGAGGAGGGCCGCCGGCTCGCGAACAAGCTCTGGAACGCCTCGCGGCTGCTGCTGCTCGCGGGCGCCGAGCGGCCGGACGCGCGGCCGGAGAGCGAGGAGGAGCGGTGGATCCTCGCGCGGATCGACGCGACGCGCGCGGAGCTCGAGGCCGACCTCGACGCGTTCGACTTCTCGCACGCGGCCGAGCGGCTCTACCACCTGACCTTCGACGACTTCTGCGACTGGTACCTGGAGGCGATCAAGCCGCGGCTCGACGACGCGCGCACGCGCGCGACCGCGTTCGCGGCGCTCGAGCGGCTGCTGAAGCTGCTGCACCCCGTGCTGCCGCACGTGACCGAGGAGATCTGGTCGCACCTGCCGGAGCGCGAGTCGCGCCTGATCGTGGCGCCGTGGCCGGAGCCGCAGCCGCAGGAGACGAACGGCGAGATCGAGCGTGCGCAGACCGCCGCGCGCATCTACCGGCGCAGCGGCGTGCGGATCGCGCTCGAGGGCGACGCGGAGCGGATCTTCACCGCCGTCGTGCGGCCGACCGAGAACGGCGTCGGCGACATCGAGGCCGAGCGCGCGCGGCTGCGCAAGGAGGTCGAGCGCTCGGAGCGGATGCTCGCCAACGAGAAGTTCGTCGCGAACGCCGCGCCCGAGGTGGTCGACGCAGAGCGTGCGAAGCTGCAGCAGTACCGTGCCGAGCTCGACGCACTGGGTTGAGTCGCTCAGCCCGTGGCCGCAGGACGGCTTCGGGCTCGACCGGATGCGCGCGCTGCTCGACCGGCTCGGCAATCCCGAGCGGGCGTTCCCGGCGATCCACGTCGTCGGCACGAACGGCAAGTCGACGACGACGCGGCTGACCGAGGCGCTGCTCGCCGCGGCCGGCCTGCGCGTCGGCGCGTACTACTCGCCGCACGTCCGGAGCTGGAGCGAGCGGATCCGCGTCGGCGGCGCCGAGGTCGACTTCGAGCGCGCGCTCGAGCGGGTGCGCCCGGTCGCGGGCGACGCGACGCAGTTCGAGATCCTCACCGCCGCCGCGCTCGCCGAGTTCGCGGCGCAGGGCGTGGACGTCGCCGTCGTCGAGGCGGGGCTCGGCGGCCGCCACGACGCGACGAACGTCCTCGACACGCGCGTCGTCGTGCTGACGAACGTCGCGCTCGACCACATGGAGGTGCTCGGCGACACGCGCGAGGAGATCGCCGTCGAGAAGCTCGCCGTCGTCAAGCCCGGCGTCGTCGCCGTGCTCGGCGACGCGGAGTGGCGGGAGCCGGCGCTCGCGAACGGCGCCGCCCGGGTCGATCTCCCGGGCGCGTCGAACCTCGCGCTCGCGGTCGGCGCGGCGGAGGCCTTCCTCGGCCGGGAGGTCGACCCGCACGCGGCGGACGGCGTCGCCCTGCCGGGCCGGCTGGAGCGGCGGGGCGAGGCGCCGCTCGAGCTCTGGGACGGCGCCCACAACCTCGCCGGCGTCGGCTACCTGCTGCCGCGCCTGCCCGTCCGCGACGACTGGGTCGTCGTCGCCTCGATCCTCGCCGACAAGCGGCCGGAGCTGATGCTCGAGGCCCTCTCCGTCCTCGGCCCGACCCTGGTCGCGACCGAGTCCGGGAACGCCCGGGCGCTGCCGGCAGGGGAGCTCGCGGGCCGCGGCGAACAGTGGTTCCGGGATGTCCACGCCCACCCTGACCCGCGTCAGGCCCGCACGGAGGCGCTCGCGCTGGCGGGCCCGGAGGGCGCCGTCGTCGTCACGGGCTCGCTCTATCTTCTGGCAGAGCTCAGTGACCCCGGCGACCGTTCATAGCTTCGGCGACCGCATCAGCGTCTTCGCGCTGGCATTCTTCGTGCTGGTCGTGATCGTCGGCGGCGCCTTCGCCGCCGGCTACCTCATCGGAAGGATCCTGTTGTGACGCTGACGGCGACGAGCTTCTTCGGGTCGGGCACCTGGCTCGCGATCCGGAACCTGCTCGTCTTCTTCGCCGTCGTCTTCTACCTCGCGACCGTCTTCTGGATCTACAAGGACGCCCGCCGCCGGCTCGAGGATCCCTGGCTGATCGGGGTCGCGGTGATGCTCGGCGTGATCGTCCCGTTCCTCGGCGTCTTCGTCTACATGCTCTTCCGGCCGCCGGAGTACCTCGAGGACGTGCGCGAGCGCGAGCTCGAGATCAAGGCGATGGAGGAGCGGCTGTCGAAGCGCGACCTGCACTGCCCGGTCTGCCGCTCGGAGGTGGACGGGTCGTTCCTCGTCTGCCCGATCTGCACGACGAAGCTGAAGCAGGCGTGCTCGAACTGCAAGCAGCCGCTGGAGGCGCTCTGGCAGGTCTGCCCCTACTGCGAGACGCCGGTCGAGCCGGCCGCGGTCGCGATGCCGAGCCTCGAGCCGCCTAGGCGCCGGCGCGCGCGCTGAGGAACTCGAGCCGGTTGCCGAACGGGTCGTGCGCGTAGAACCGGCGCACGTCCGGTAGCGCGTCGTCCCACTGCACGTCGCCGATCCGCGCCGCGAGCGCGTCGAGGTCGTCGACGAGGAACGCCGGGTGGGCCTTGCGCGCCGGCGCGAAGCCCTCCTCGACGCCGACGTGGAGCTGCTCGAACCAGACGCCGCCGCGGGCGCGCAGCGGCTCCGGCTTCTCGAGCTCGCGCAGGCCGAGCACCCCGCCGTAGAACGCGCGCGCCGCCTCCTCGCACCCGGGCGGCGCGGCTATCTGCACGTGATCCAGACGCATGCCGCTAATGTGCCCGACGCGAAATGGCCGTGGAGCGGACACTGATCCTGATCAAGCCGGACGCGGTCCGCCGCCGCTACGCGGGCGAGATCCTCGGGCGCATCGAGCGGCGCGGCTTCGACGTCGTCGCCGGCAAGCTGCTGACCGTGAGCCGCGAGCTCGCCGAGGAGCACTACGACGAGCACAGGGAGAAGCCGTTCTTCGGCGAGCTCGTCGAGTTCATCACCTCGGGGCCGACGTGGGCGCTCGTGGTCGAGGGCGAGGGCGCGATCGCGACGATGCGGAAGACGATCGGCGCGACGAACCCGGCGGACGCCGAGCCGGGCACGATCCGCGGCGACCTCGCGATGTCGATGCCGGACAACCTCGTCCACGGCTCCGACTCGCCGGAGTCCGCAGCGCGGGAGGTCGCGCTCTGGTTCTCCGCCGATGAGCTCGGCTGACGAGCGCATCGCGGCGAGCGTCGCGCAGTGGACGCGGACGAACCGCGAGCACACCGACGCGGCCGCGGCCGAGGCGTGGCGGCGCGACGAGCTGCTCTGGGGCGTCTTCGGCATCCCCGACCGCTGGCTCGGCGACCCCGCCGGCCTCGACGTGGTCGAGCTCGGCTGCGGCACCGCCTACGAGTCGGCGTGGTTCGCGCGCAACGGCGCCCGGCCGGTCGCGGTCGACCCGACGCCGGCGCAGCTCGAGACGGCGCGGCGGCTGCAGGTCGAGACCGGCGTCGAGTTCGAGCTCGTCGAGGCGGCGGCCGAGGACGTGCCGCTGCCGGACGCGAGCTTCGACCTCGCGCTCTCCGAGTACGGCGCCTCGCTCTGGGCCGACCCGGAGCGCTGGCTCGCGGAGGCGGCGCGGCTGCTTCGCCCCGGCGGGCGCCTGTTCTTCCTGACGATGTCGCCGCTCGCGCACCTCTGCACGCCGGACGAGGACGAGACGCCGATCACCAACCGCCTCGTCCGCGGCCAGTTCGAGCCCTGGGAGACGCGCTGGCAGGGCTACGCCGGCGCCGAGTTCCACCTGCCGCACGGCGACTGGATCCGGCTGCTGCGCGCGAACGGCTTCCGCGTCGACGCGCTCGAGGAGCTGCGCGCACCGGACGACGCGCGCACGCACGACTACTACTACGTCATCCCGGCCGAGTGGGCGCGCCGCTGGCCGGGGGAGGACCTGTGGATCTGCACGAGCACGACGACTCGATAGAGGCGAACGTCGCCGAGTGGACGGCGACGAACGAGGAGTACACGGACGCGCAGGCCGAGAAGGCGTGGGCGCACCCGGGGATCCTCTGGGGCGTCTTCGGGATCCCCGAGGCCGAGATCGGGGCGCTGCCGGCGTCGGTCGACGGGCTGGACGTCGTCGAGCTCGGCTGCGGCACGGCGTACTTCGGCGCCTGGCTCGCCCGCCGCGGCGCGCGCGTGATCGGCGTCGACCCGACGCCGGCGCAGCTCGAGACGGCGCGGCGGCTGATGGAGAAGACGGGGGTCGAGTTCCCGCTCGTGGAGGCGCCGGCGGAGGAGGTGCCGCTGCCGGACGCGGGCTTCGACCTCGCGGTCTCCGAGTACGGCGCCTCGCTCTGGGCCGACCCCCGCCGCTGGGTGCCGGAGGCGGCGCGGCTGCTGCGGCCCGGCGGGCTGCTCGTCTTCCTGACGAACTCGACGCTCGTCTACCTGACGGCGCCGGACTCGGTCGAGGAGATGGTCGGCGACGAGCTGCTGCGCGACCAGTTCGGCATGTACCGGATCCGCTGGGACGGCGCGACCGGGATCGAGTACCACCTGCCGCACGGCGAGTGGATCGCGCTGCTGCGCGAGCACGGCTTCGAGGTGGAGGCGCTGCACGAGCCGAAGCCCGGCCCGACCGCGCAGAACCCCGGCTACTACGACTTCGTCGACCTGGAGTGGGCGAGCAGGTGGCCCGCCGAGGAGATCTGGGTAGCGCGGAGGCTGTGAGTCGGATCGTGCGGCTGCCCGCGTGGGGCGAGGTGATGGACGGGCCGTGGGCGCTGCGCCTGCGCTCGGGCGCCGCCGGCGCGTGGCTGATGCGCGGCGAGGCTGACGAGGAGCCGCGCGTCGACTGCCGCTTCCTCGCCGGCGTCGCCGCGCGCACGCAGCCGGACGCGCTCGCGGAGCTCGGGACGGCGTTCGAGCTGGAGCAGCCGCCCGAATCGTGGGACGAGGTCGCCCGCCGGGCTCCCGACGAGCCGCTCGCGCTGCTCGTGCTCGACACCGACCGGCTGCTCGCCGACGAGCCGGCGCAGCTGGCGCCGCTCGTCGCCGCGCTGAAGGAGGCGTCCGACCGGACCGGGCTGCGCGTGATCTTCCAGGCACGGGAGCTGCCGCTCGAGGCGGAGGCCGTGCTCGCCGAGTTCGGCGTCGCGGAGATCGCCGCATGAGCCATCCGCCGGCGCCGCCGCTGCTCCTCGCGTCGACGTCGCCGCAGCGGCGGGCGATCCTCGAGCAACTCGGGATCCCGTTCGAGGTCGTCGCGCCCGACTACGTCGAGCACGACCCGCCCGAGGCCGACGCGGAGCAGCTCGTGCGCGAGCACGCGCTCGGCAAGGCGCGCTCGGTCGCGGCGCAGGCGGGCGACCGCCCGGTGCTCGGCGTCGACACGACCGTCGTGCTCGGCGGCCGCATCTACGCGAAGCCGGCGGACGCCGGCGACGCCGAGCGGATGCTCGAGGAGCTCGGCGGCCGCACGCACGCGGTCGTCTCCGGGCTGGCGCTGATCACGCCCGGTTGGGAGCTCGTCGACGCCGAGCACACGCGCGTCAGCTTCCGGCCGCTGACGCCGCGCGACCTCGCGTCGTACGTGGCCACCGGCGAGTGGGAGGGACGAGCCGGCGGCTACGCGATCCAGGGGAGGGGCGCCGCGCTCGTCGAGCGGATCGAGGGCGACTACCTCAACGTCGTCGGCTTGCCCGCGTCCCTGCTCGTGCGGCTCCTGGCCGACCGCTTCGCCGGCACCTACGGCTTCGGCTGAGCTTCTCTCGGCTCGCGCGCTTGCGCGCTCGCCGGGTTACGGAACTACGCGCGCCGGAGACGCGGTCTCCGGCGCGCTTCGTGCAGTGGGCTTGCCGGGCTCGAGCGTCGCCGGCAGGGGCTGCGACGACGCTCTCGGGGGCGCGCTCGCGACGCATCCGCCTAGCGCGCGCTCGGGCGGAGCAGGGGAAGTCCGGATCGAATCGGTACGCGCGTCAGAGCCGGTCGAGCCAGGCGAGCAGGTCGGGGACGGCCTCGTCGAGCCGGTCCAGCATGCCGTCGTGGTCGTAGCCGGCGAACGAGACGTGGTGGAGGCCGTGGCGGTCGAGGCCGGCGGCGAGCTCGTCCGTGCCGCCGGTGCCGAGCTCCTCGTCCCGGTCGCCCCAGAATGCGAGCAGCGGGCACGGCAGGTTGCCGATCAGGGCGTCCGCAGGCAGGTCTGACAGCTCTCGGTAGAAGGTGAGCGCGGCCCGATCGTCGAAGGCGGCGTCGACGCGGGCCCAGGCTGCGGGATCGGACTTCGCCGCCTCGCTCTGCCGCCGGATCTCCGGGTAGAGATAGGAGTAGTCGCCGACGATCGGGAACCCGCCCGCCACGACCGCGTCGGCTCGGCCCGTGAGCTGCGCGAGCCAGGGGGCGAAGGCGCCGGTGAACGAGTAGCCGAGGACGACGAACCGGTCGAAGCCGACCGCCTGGACGACCGCGATCAGATCGGCGGCCATGTCGCGAACGCGGTAGGGAGTTTCGGCGTCGAGTCGGCTGCTGGTGGCGAACCCGCGTGGGCTCGCAGTGATGACCGTGAAGCGCTCGATGAACGGGGCGAGATCGAGATAGTCCGGCCAGGAGAAGTTCAGATGGGGCAGCAGCAACGCCGGGCCCGATCCGCCGTGCACCTCGTACCGCAGCTCCAGGCCGTCGCGGACGAGCGTCGTCATCGGCCGAATCTATCCCGAAGTGCGAGCCCGCCCTCCGCACGTGCGCGACATGATCGGGCCGTGCTGACGACCGAGGAGCTCGCGCGCTGGTGTCGGTCGTCGCTGAGAGCACGATCGCCGAGACGCTGTTCGAGCGGGGCAACCTCTCGCGCGTCCTGGGAGTGATGCTCGAGGACGGGCGCGAGGTCGTGATCAAGCTCCGGCCGTGGCAGGACAGGCTGCGCGGCTGCATCGCGGTTCAGCGTCACCTGGTGCGGGCCGGGTATCCCTGTCCGGCGCCCGTTGCCGGTCTCGACCACGTCGGCGGGTGGGCCGTTCACGCCGAGGTGCTCGTGCACGGCGAGGAGCAGCGCGAGCCGGACCGAGGCGCCGCTGCATACGCGGCTCTCCTGCGGCGCCTCGTCGCTGCGGCTCCCGAGGTGAGTCGCGTCCCGGCGCTGTTGCCGTCACCGCCGTGGACCGCCTGGGACCACGCTGCCGCCGCGACCTGGCCCGCTCGCGACGACCGCGGAGTGAACCTCAATCTCTTCGACGGTCCGGCGTGGGTCGACGACGCAGCGCAGCGTGTACGTCGGGCGCTCGTCGCCTACGGCGCGCCGCTGCGGGTGGGTCACGGCGACTGGGAGTCGCAGAACATCAGGTGGAACGGGAACGACCCGCTCGTCGTGCACGACTGGGACAGCGCCATCGCACAACCCGAGGCCGCCGTCGTCGGCCTCGCAGCCGCTGTCTGGGCGGCGCAAGGCGGCCCCGGTGAGGCCGCGACCGTGGCGCAGACGGAAGAGTTCGTCGGCTCCTACGAGCGCGCAAGCGGTGGCTGGTCGGAGCATGACCGTGCCGCCGCCTGGTCGGCCGGCCTCTGGGTGCGGCTGTTCAACGCGAAGAAGGACGCGACCGAGGGCGGCGGGCCTCAACTCGAACGGCTCGGCGACGAGATCGGGGAACGTCTACACCGGGCCGGGCTCGATCCCTGAGGAGCGCCGCGCTTCGACTCACCGACAGACGTCGTCGCGCGTGGTCGAGGCCCGGATCTCCCGGAGCGCTCCGCCGGCGGTGCGTTCGACGAGAGGGTTCCGGCAGCCGGAGCGGCGGATCTGGACCGAGGGCGAGAAGTAGACGTCGTCGCGAGCGTCGACCCTGAGCTGGTTCAGGGGCCAGATGATCGCGGTCGGCCGAACGTGCAGCGCCCTCGCGAGCTCGTCCGGCGTCACCAGCGGGACCAGGCGCCTCCTCGTCACCCGCACGACGTGGAGATCGTGGAACGCGACGACGTCTCCGTCGCCTGCCGCGACGCCCTGCCCGCCCCACTCCGGGTAGGCGACGGACGAGCCGTCGTCGCGAAGGACGAGAAGCTCCTTCGGGTGCGGGTGACCGGCGGCGGCGCCGCCGCTCTCACACGCGAAGGCGCGAAAGCCGTGTCCCGAGACGCCGCGTCCGCAGTCCGCGAGCACCCACGGCGGCACGGGATTCGCGGACCGCAGGCCGACCGCAGCACCCGCGGCTCCTCCGCCGCCCACGACGAGCGCGGCAGCCGCGAGGAGAGCTCGATGCCGCCTCGCCATTACGGTCGCCGCCGCGACAGCAGCCGAAGCCATCGGCCGGTTATACGCCGCCGCGCCTCGTGGCCGGCACCTAGCCCGCCTCCGGGCTCGCGCGCAGCGCGCGCGCCATCCGGGACGGGAACCACCAGTTCGCCTTGCCGAAGACCGCCACGAGCGCCGGCAGCAGCAGCGCGCGGACGATCGTCGCGTCGAGCAGGATCCCGGCGCCGAGGCCGGTCGCGAGCACCTTCAGGTCGGTGTTCGGCGCCGACGCGAGCGAGGCGAAGGCGAGGAAGAGGATCAGCGCGGCACTCGTGACGAGCCGCCCCGTCCGCCCGATCCCCTCGACGATCGCCTCCGTCGTCGAGCCCGTGCGGTCGTACTCCTCGCGCACGCGCGTGAGGATGAACACCTCGTAGTCCATCGAGAGGCCGAACAGGAACGCGAACACCATCAGCGGGATCCAGAACGTGATCGCGCCGGTCGCGGGGATCCCGAACAGCAGGTTCGAGCCGTGGCCCTCCTGCCAGAACCACGTCATCAGCCCGAACGTGGCCGCCATCGAGAGCAGGTTGAAGACGAGCGCCTTCGCCGCGAGCAGGACGGAGCGGAACGCCCGCGCGAGCAGCAGGAACGTCAGCAGCGCGATCACCGAGAACATCAGCGGGAAGCTGCCGAAGACCGCGTGCTCGTAATCGAGCTCGATCGGCCCCTCGCCGGCGATGCCGACGATGCCGGGCGCGCCGTCGAGCGCGTCGCGGGTGGCGCGGACGACGGCGAGCGACGTGTTGTTGACCGTCTGGTGCTGCGGGACGACGAGCACGACCGCCTTGCCGCCGCGGTCGCCGTCGTGCGGGACGACCACGTCCGCGATCCCGTCGACGTGCGCGAGCCGCTGCGGCAAGGTCGCCGCGTCGGCGCGCTGGACGAGCACTTCCATCGGCGTCAGCGCCCCGTCGGGGACGCCGCCGTCGAGCAAGCGCTGGTAGGCGGCGTGGGCAGGGCCCGACTTCGCGAGCGCGTCGGCGCTCGTCTGTCCGGTCGTGAGCCCGAACACCGGCACGAGCAGCAGCACGAGCGCCGCGACGCCGACGCCCGCCGCGACGAACCGGTGGCGCACGACGAGTCGCGCCCACCACGTCCACGGCCGGCTCGCCGAGGACTCGCGCCGCACGCGCGGCCAGTCGACGCGCGGGCCGATCGACCCGAGCAGCGCCGGCAGCAGCGTCAACGACGACGTGACGGAGACGAGCGGGATCAGCATGCCGCCGTAGCCGACGCTGCGCAGCCCCGGCACGGGCAGGACGATCAGGGCGACGAGCCCGATCGCCACGGTCAGGCCGGAGAGCAGCACGGCGTGGCCGGCGGTCGCGGTCGCGACCACGACGGCGTCCTCGTTCGAGCGTCCGTGCGCGCGCTCCTCGCGCCAGCGCGTGACGACGAGCAGCGAGTAGTCGATCGCGACGCCGAGTCCGACGAGCGCGACGAGGAACTGCACGATGAACGAGACGCTCGCGACGTACGTCAGCCCGAGCACGACGAGCAGCGTCGTCAGGATCGAGACCGCCGCGATCAGCAACGGCACGAGCGCGAGCAGCGACGCGAAGACGAACGCGAGCACCGCGAGCGCGCCCAGCGCGCCGAACATCGTCTCCGCGAAGACGCCCGGCCCGGAGTCGCTGCCGGAGTCGGAGAGCTCCTGCAGGCCGGTGCGCTGCACCGTGTAGCCCGCCGGAAGCGCGCGGCGCAGCAGGCCCTCCGCCCTCTTCGAGGCGGGCGCCGAGGTGAAGCTCTTCGGTAGCGGCGAGAAGACGTAGGCGAACGTCGTGCGGCCGTCCCTGGTCGTCGAGCCGGGGACGACGCGCAGCGTCGGCGCGCTCCGGCGCAGCCCGGCGAACGCGCGGTCGACGCGCGTGCGGTCGAGCTGCCGCGGCGCGGTGACCGCGAGCAGCGTCGGCGGCGTCTGGCCGCCGTTGCCGTAGAGGCGGTCGATCGTCCTCGCGGTCTCGTAGCCGGGCTGGCCCGGCAGCGAGAAGTCGACCGTCAGCCGGTTGGAGACGTGGCTCGCGGCGAAGGCGCCGACGAGGAAGAGGACGACCCAGGAGACGAAGGTGGCCCGGCGGTGCCGGAGCACGAAGCGGGCGAAACGGGAGAGCCAGATATCGTTCTGCATGGAACTGTTCATATCAGAATCGTTCCAGGCGGGGTAGGATGGAGGCGTGCGAAAGCCGAAGCCCGAGGACGCGACGCCGTTCGACAGCGTCGGCTTCCTGCTCTCGACGCTCGGCTACGTCGTCTCCCGCGGCTTCACCGAGGCGCTGGCGCCGTTCGACCTCGAGCCCCGCCAGTTCGCCGTCCTGCGGGCGATCGGCTTCCTCGAGGGCCAGCCGCAGCAGGCGGTGGCGACGCGGCTGCACATCCCGCCGAGCCGCATGGTCGCGCTCGTGGACGAGCTCGAGCAGCGCGGCCTGCTCGAGCGCCGGGCCGACCCGTCCGACCGGCGCGTGCGCACGCTGCACCTGACGGCGGCGGGACGGCGGACGCTCGAGGACGCCTACGAGGTCGCGGTCGCCCACGAGGAGAAGGTCTCGGGCGGGCTCAGCGACGAGGAGCGCGAGCAGCTGCTCGGCTACCTGCGCCGACTCGGCGAGGCGCTCGGCGTCCAGCCGGGCCGCGGTCACCCGGCGCTGCGAAGCGGT
>DASSSR010000079.1:0-22496 GCA_035708345.1 Gaiellaceae bacterium | reverse complement strand
CGCCGGTCATCCGCCGCACGCGCAGCTGCCGCAGGAGGCGGCCGGCGCGTTCCGGCGCGTGCAGGCGGGCCGCCACGAACGCGCGGCAGGCGGGCTCGGACGAGGCCGGCCGCGGGTACGGCGCCGGGTCGATCGGCATCCCGTGGATCCGCTGCAGGTTCGGCGCGCCGTGCGCGAGCTTCTCCGCCTCGCCCGGCTCGAGCGTCAGCACGATCATCCGCGTCGACCAGGCGAGCCCGTCGCCGTAGTGCCAGCGAAGGCGCCACCAGATCGGCTCCGCCGAGAACGCGAACGGACATGCGGGATCGGTGAAGTGCGTGAGCTCGACCGGCATCGCCGGCCCAGCCTACGTCACGGCTTCAGCACGACTTTCAGGCAGTCGTCCTGCTTGTGCTTGAAGAGCTCGTAGCCCTTCGCCGCGTCGTCGAGCGGGATCTTGTGCGTGATCACGAACGTCGGGTCGACGTCGCCGTTCAGGATCCGCTCGAGCAGCGGTCGCATGTAGCGGTGCACGTGGCACTGACCCGTCCTGATCGTGAGGCCCCTGTTCATCAACGCGCCGATCGGGAACTTGTCCATCAGCCCGCCGTAGACGCCCATGATCGAGACGACGCCGCCCGGACGGCAGGCCATGATCGCCTCGCGCAGCGCGATCGGCCGCTCGGTCTCCTGGCGCGTCGCCTGCTTCACCCGGTCGTACATGTATGCCGGCCCGTGGAAGTGCGCCTCGAGCCCCACGGCGTCGATGCATCCGTCCGGGCCGCGGCCGCCGGTCAGCTCCTTCAGCGCCTCGGGGATGCTGTCGACCTTCTCGTAGTTCAGCGTCTCGGCGCCGAACGACTGCTCGGCCGTCCGCAGCCGGTACTCGAAGCGGTCGATCACGATCACGCGGTCGGCGCCGAGCAGGCGCGCGCTCGCCGCCGCGAACTGGCCGACCGGCCCCGCGCCCCAGACGGCGATCACGTCGCCGGGCTGGATGTCGCAGTACTCGGCGCCCATGTAGCCCGTCGGGAAGACGTCGCTGAGGAACAGCACCGTCTCGTCGGCGAGCCCGTCGTCCTCGATCTTCAGCGGGCCGACGTCGGCGAAGGGCACGCGCACGTACTCCGACTGCCCGCCGGCGAAGCCGCCGGTCAGGTGCGAGTAGCCGAAGATGCCGGCCGTGGACTGCCCGAACAGCTTCTCGGCGAGCCGCGCGTTCGGGTTCGAGTTCTCGCACAGCGACCAGAGCTGCTTGCGGCACGCGTTGCAGGCGCCGCACGCGATCGGGAACGGGACGACGACGCGGTCGCCGACCTTCAGGTTCGTCACCGCCTTGCCGAGCTCGACGACCTCGCCCATGAACTCGTGCCCGAGGATGTCGCCCTTCTTCATCGTCGGCACGTAGCCGTCGTACAGGTGCAGGTCGGAGCCGCAGATCGCCGTCGCCGTGACGCGGACGATCGCGTCGCGCTCGTTCAGGATCTGCGGGTCGGGCACGTTCTCCACCCCGACCTTGTTGCGGCCCTGCCAGAGCGTCGCCTTCACGCGCGCGCCTCCTCCCGCTCGAGCGGCTGCGCAGCGCGCTGCCGCAGATGGTCGGCGAGCAGGTGCCCGTCCGGCGTCGCGTCCGAGCGGACGACCTCCCCGGTCTCGACCCGCGACTTGAACCGCCGCAGACCGTCCGCGAGCTCCGTCGCCAGGTCGTTGCCCGTGAGCTTCGCGGCGACGACGCCGAACTCGCCCGCCGGCGGGTCGAAGGTGAAGTCGACCACCAGCTCCGTGCCGCGGCCGCCCGGCGCCTCCCGGAACGCGACGAGCGCGCCCTGCTCGTCGACCTTGCGGCGGAGATCCTCGGCGGCGACCCAGGCCTCCTCGACCTGCTGGCGCGGCCGGGAGATCGTCACCGCCTTGCGGATGTGCTTGCCCGAGCGCGGCTCGCCAGGCCGCTGCGAGAGGTGGCGGGCCTCGTACACGTCCGCCGCGCCGATCGGCAGCAGGCTCGCGAGCACGCCGACGCTGCGAGCGCGCCGGTTGCGGATGCCGGCGAACGCGACCGCCGCGACGTCGAGCACGTCGCCTGCGACGCGCGACCACATCAACCCCGTCGGCCGCGTGCGCGTGAGGATGCCGGTGCCCTGCAGCAGCTCGCGCGCGCCCATCGCGCGCATGACGAGCGGAGAGACGCCGCGGTCGTCCGCCCCGACGAGCCGGCAGAGCGCCCGCGGCGCCGCCAGCTGCGTCACTCCGAGCCCGACGCCGAACCAGCCGAGGAAGCGCGCGAGCCCGTCCCGTTCCTGTGTGCGCAGATCGTGAGTCGCCATGCGGGTCGTGTGCCTGCCGCGCGAGGTTCCAAACCGTCTAGAGACTCTCGATCCGGTCACGCGTCTCGGCGACCCCGACCGCCCAGACGGCGAGCATCTCCTCGTCCGGGCGCGCGTAGGCGCCGCCGAAGGAGCCGTCGCCGAGCGCCCGCCGCACCGCCGCCGGGTCGGGCGGCAGCGGCGCGACCGTCGGCTTCGGCTCGGCCGGCGGCTCGACGCCGGGCAGCCGCGTCCACGGGAAGCTCTCCATCCAGGAGGCGTGCGTCCCCTCCGGGTCGAGCGCCCGCACGGCCGCCCACGTCCGCGGCGCGCGCCACCAGTCGTGCCACGCGACGTCGAGCTGCTCGGCCGCGAACGCGTTGCCGCCGTGCCCGTTGACGACGAGCAGCCGCCGGAATCCCTGCCCGCGCAGCGAGCCGACCAGCTCGCGGAGCACCGCGACGTACGTCTCCGGCGTCAGCGACGGGCTGCCGGGGTACGCGGCGAAGGCGGGCGCGACGCCGTACGCGAGCGCCGGCAGCACCGGCACCCCGAGCGGCTCCGCGGCCTCGACCGCGACCCGCTCCGCGAGGATGGCGTCGGTCGCGAGCGACAGGTACGCGTGCTGCTCCGTCGAGCCGAGCGGCAGGACGAGCCGGTCGTCGTGCTCGAGGTACGCCTCGAGCTGCTGCCAGTGGAGTTCCGCTACCCGCGTGCGCGCAGCCTACGGCTCCGCGCCGCCTCGGCGTTGATCTCCGCGCCGAGCAGCAGGGCCATCCCCGTGATCCACAGCCAGGTGAGCATCACGATCACCGCCGAGAGCGAGCCCCACGTCTTGTTGTACGACGCGAAGGTCGCGGTGTAGACGGCGAAGAGGCCGGAGGCGGCGAGCCAGAGCACGGCGGCGAGCACCGAGCCCGGGGTGAGGAACTCCCACTTCGGATGGTCGACGTCCGGGCCGAGGTAGAGCAGCACGGCGAACGCAGCCAGCAGCCCCGCGATCAGGATCGGCCACTGGGCCGCCCACCAGACGATCGTGACGACGATGCCCGCGGAGCCCGCGGCGCCCGAGAGCGCGCGCTCGATCGGCGGCCCGAAGATCAGCAGCACCGCGACGAGCACGAACGCGAGGCCCATGATCCCGGCCATCACGAGCGCGACGCCGCGCTTCTTGAGGAACGAACGCCGGTCCTTGCGGTCGTAGGCGAGGTTCACGGCGGTCATGTACGAGTTCATCGCGCCGGTGACCGACCAGAGCGCGAGCACGAAGCCGATGATCGTCAGCGCGAGGCTGCTGCCCGCGTGCTGGTCGGCGCGCTTCAGCGAGCCGAGCAGCAGCGTCTGCGCCTCGTGCGGGATGATCCCGCCCAGGTGGTTCATGACGACGTTCGTGATCGTCGCCGGGCTCGCGATCAACGTGAAGAGGCCGACCGCGACGATCAGCACGGACGGGATCGCGAAGAACGTGCTGTACGCGAGCGCGGACGCGAGCATCATGCAGTTGTCGTCCATGAACTCCTTGCCCGCGCGGACGACGATCGCCTTGTAGTCGGCGAAGGAGAGGTCGCGCAGGCCCGGGTCGTCGATCGCCGGCTCGCGGCGCTCGGGCTGCGGAGTCGGCTCCTCCGGCTCGACCGGCGCCTCGTCCGGGTCGGGGCGCGGGATCGAGCGCCGCGTGGGCGCGACGAGCCCCTGCCGCGTCTCCTCCTTCTTCCTGAGCAGCGCCATCAGTCCCCCAACGCCGCAGCCCGCGCTCCGGGTGCGGCCGGTGGTATGAAGGTCCGGTGGGATCGTACGAGGTCGTCGTCGTCGGCGGCGGCGCGGCCGGGCTCGCCACCGCGGCCCTGCTGCAGGCGAAGGGCCGGCGGCCGCTCGTGCTCGAGGCGGGGCCGGAGCCCGGCGCGGCGTGGCGCGACCGCTACGACCGGCTGCGGCTGCACACGCCGCGGCTCCTCTCCGGGCTGCCGGGGATGCGCATCCCGCGCGGCTACGGGCGCTGGGTGCGCCGCGACGACCTGCTCGAGTACCTGCGCGACTACGCGGCTGTCCACGACCTCGACGTCCGCCTGAACTGCCGCGTCGAACGGGTCGACGGGCCGCCGTGGCGACTCGAGACGAGCGACGGCACGGTCGAGGCCGGGCACGTCGTCGTCGCGACCGGCTACAACGGCGTGCCGTTCGTCCCCGACTGGCCCGGCCGCGAGAGCTTCGCGGGCGAGCTGCTCCATTCGACGTCGTACCGGAACCCGGAGCCGTTCCGCGGCCGCGACGTGCTCGTCGTCGGCACGGGCAACTCCGGCGCGGAGATCGCGCACGACGTCGCCGACGGCGGCGCCGCGCGCACGCGCCTCTCGGTGCGGACGCCGCCGCAGATCGTCCGCCGCGCCACCGCCGGCGTGCCCGCGCAGCTGATCGGGATGGCGATCCGCCGGCTGCCGCCGGCGTGGGTCGACCCGCTGACGAAGGCCCAGCGGCGCGTCGCGATCCCCGACCTGGCGGCGCAGGGGCTGCCGCGGCCGCAGCTCGGCGTCCGGAGCGCGTTCCTCGCCACCGGCACGACGCCGATCCTCGACGTCGGGATCGTGGACGCCGTCCGCAGCGGCCGCGTCGAGATCGTGGCCGCCGTCGACGGCTTCGACGGCGGCGACGTCCTGCTCGCGGACGGCTCGCGCATCAGCCCGAACGCGGTGATCGCCGCGACCGGCTTCCGCGCCGGCCTGGAGCCGCTGGTGGGACACCTGGGCGTGCTCGGCCGGCGCGGTCTGCCGGAGAAGACAGACGGGGAGCCTGCGCTCCCCGGTCTGTGGTTCGTCGGCTTCACGCCGACGCTGGGCGGGCAGCTGAGGGAGGGGTCGCTCGCCGCCCGCCGTGTCGCGGCCGCGCTAGCGGCCGAGCTCTCCCTCGGGATGCAGCCGGTACGTCGCGTCGACGACGATCCCGACGGCGTGCCCGGTCCTGATCTCGCGCAGTAGCGCCTCGTCGGCGAAGACGAGCTCGCCGTCCGGGCGCACGACCTGCGCCGCGATCAGGTTGGCGGGCGCGAGGCCGCGGTGGTCGGCGAGCGGCGCTAGCCGCCACGCGGCCGCCTCCGCCTGGAGGTCGGCGGTGCCGACGCCGGGCTGCACGCGCGCCGTCCGCTTCGCGGGGTCGATCACGATCCGGCGCAGCGCCGACAGGTCGAGCGACACCGGCTCGCCCTCGTCGTTCGCGTGGCGAACGGCGAGCGCGACCTCCCGGCCCGTCAGCGGCCGCACGACGTCGTGGCGGGCGGCCCGCATGCGCAGGTCGAGCGCGAACTCGTACTCGGTGGTCGTCATCGCAGGTCCTTTCGTCAGACGGGGAGGGGGATCCGGCGCACGCCCTGCACCGTCCACCCGCCGACGGCGAGGACGAGCAGCGCCGCGACGGCGAGGAAGATGAGGAGCAACCGCTTCATGGCCGCATCCTCCGCCGCGACGGGGGTGCGCCGCCTCGTGGCGACCCCCAAAGATCGACCCCAGGGTTTCGGGGATCGGGACGGCTGGATTCGAACCAGCGGCCTCCTGCTCCCAGGGCAGGCGCTCTAACCAGGCTGAGCTACGTCCCGTCGCTTGTAGGTTCTGACGGCGTGGCAGTTCGCACAGACGAGATCGCATTTCTCGATCTCGGCCAGGATCCTACGACGACTGTACCCCCGGACGGCCCATCCGACGTCGAATTCCTTCACAGTTCCGGGGCGATGGTCGAAGTGCATCGCGACTGGATGGAAGCGGCCGCCGCGATCGGCACAGGGCTGATCCTTCAACTCGCGCACCCACGCGACCAACTCTCGCTTTCTCGAGCTCTTCTGGGCGATTCTGATCTCCCTCGTCGCGGCGTGATACGTGTGGTCGTACGGCTTTCGGCACCATTCGTTGTCAGCCTAGATAACTGCCCGGACGACGAAGAAACACCGGGGCCTGCATGAATGCGGGCCCTACGGCTGCGCGACTGGTGCCTGCTTTCGCGCAGGCACCAGTCGTCGGATGCAACCCCACCTACTCGTACTGCAGCGCCGAGAGCACGTTCAGCCTCGACGCCCTCCGTGCCGGGGCGATCGCCGCGAGCGAGCCCGCCGCGATCGCGACCAGCACGAACTTCGCCAGCGTCGGCACCGAGACCTCGAAGCCGACGCCGAAGCGCGACAGCGCGTGCGTGACCGCGTACGCGAGCAGCACGCCCAGGGGCAGGCCGAGGCCGGCGCCGATCAGGGCGGTGACGATGCTCTCGTGCCGCACCATCCGCCGCGCCTGCCGCCGCGACATGCCGACGGCGCGGAGCATCCCGATCTCGCGGGTGCGCTCCCACACCGACAGCACGAGCGTGTTCACCATCCCGAACAGGCTGACGACGACCGACAGCGCGAGCAGCACGTAGAGCAGGTTCAGCAGCGAGCTCATGAAGGAGGTCTGGTTCTTCACGAACTCGTCGTGCGTCTGCACCTTCGTGTCCGGGAACGCCGCGAGCGTCTTCGTCAGCGCCGCCTTCGACGGGTTGCCGTCGATCAGCGTGAACTGGTTCTGCGCGCGCGGGAACGCGGTGTCGAACGCGGACTGCGAGACGACGACGCCGCCCAGCAGCTCGGCGATGCGCGGCGGCTGGTAGAAGCCGGCCACGTGCAGCGACACCGGCTTGCCGCTCGAGCCGAGCAGGGTGAACCGCTGGCCGAGCTCGAGGTGGTTCTTCTTCGCGAACGACTCCTTGACGATCGCGCCGCCGCTCGACAGCCCGGCGAGCGTCGCGTCCGACGAGCCGCGCCTCCACTCGAAGCGGTAGAGGCCGGCGACGTTCGCCGGGTCGACGCCGTCGACGTTCACCTGCGTGTCGCCGATCAGGCCGCGGTCGCCCCGGATCGAGGTGACGCGCGTGACGCCGGCCGTCTTCGCGACCGCGTCGCCCGCGGCGACGGGGAAGCCCGACCAGCCGTTCTTCGACGTCACCACCCAGGCGGACGGGAACTGCTCCTCGATCGCGTTGTTCATGCTGTCGTGCACGCCGCGGCCGAGCACCGCGACGAACGAGACGAGCGCGATGCCGATCATCAGCGCGGCCGCGGTCGACGCCGTGCGCTGCGGGTTGCGCACCGCGTTCTCGGACGCGATGCGACCGGCCGCGCCGCCGAAGCGGCGGGAGGGCCACCCGAGCACCGCCGCGAGCGCGGCGACGAGCCGCGACGCGACGGCGGCCGTGCCGGAGATCAGCGCGAGCGCGCCGATCGCGAGCGCGAGCAGCGAGCTGCCCGAGCCGAGCCGGTCGCCGGTGACGGCGTACGTGAGCAGCGCCGCGGACAGCGCGAGCAGCACGACGCCGGCGATCGTCGCCCGGCGGCCGCGGACCTTCGGCGGCATGCCGCCCCGTGCGGCCGCGATCGGCGGGATGCGCGTCGACCGGAACGCCGGCACGAGGCCCGCGAGCACCGTCACGAGCACGCCGAGCAGCAGCGAGACGACGAAGGTGTGCAGGGCGTACACGGGCGCCGCCTCGGGCAGCGCCAGCCCGAGCGCGTCGAAGAGCGCGCTGAGCCCCTTCGCGAGCCCGAAGCCGGACAGCAGCCCGACGACCGACGCGACGAGGCCGATGGCCGCCGACTCGAGGATCACCGACCGCAGCACCTGACGCCGCGTCGCGCCGAGCGTCCGCAGCGTCGCCAGCTCCCGCGTCCGCTGCGCGACCGTGATCGACAGCGTGTTGAAGATGACGAACGCGCCGACGAACAGCGCGATCCCGCCGAAGCCGAGCAGGAAGCCGCGGATGAACGAGAGGAAGCCGGCGATGCCCTTCTTGTCGGCGTTCGCCTGCTCCTGAGCGGTCTTCACCTGGTCGGTCCCCGGCACGAGCCGCTGCAGCCTGCCGGCGAGCTCGTCCTCGGACAGCCCGCCCTTCGCCGCGACCGCGATCGCCGTGAAGCCGTCGAGGTGCAGCAGCTTCCGGGCCTCCGGGATCGTGAAGACCGCGAAGGTGGCGCCGCCGAGCGACTCGACGTCGCCGTACTTCGCGATCCCGACGATGCGGAACCGCTCCACCGGCCCGGCCGCCGCGACGCCGATCGTGTCGCCGACCGCGAAGTGCTCCTTCTTCGCCGTGTCGGGGTCGATCACGACCTCGCCCGGCCCCGCCGCCCAGCGGCCCTCCTCGAGCTTGAGCGGGTTGAAGCGCGGCTGCGACGTGTCGATGCCGAACCCGAAGGTGGGCGCGCCGGCGTTGTCGATCGCCTTGCCGTCCTTGCCGATCAGCTTCGCCCGCGTCGAGTCGCCGTTCAGGTCGGCGATCGCGCCGGCGGCCGCGGCCACGTACGGCTGCTTCCGGATCGTCGCGAGCGTCCGCACCGACACCGTCGCGTTGCCGCTCGACGAGTAGTCGACGAGCTTCTTCCCGCTCACGACCGCGTCAGTGTTGTCGTACGCCGAGGAGAAGATCGACGTGAACGCCTTCGAGATCGTGTCGGTGAGCACGAACGAGCCGCTGACCATCGCGACGCCGAGCACGACCGCGAGCGCGGTCAGCGACGCGCGCACCTTCCGGCCGAGCAGCCCCTTGAGCGCGACGCGCGTCACCGGGACCCCACCTCCTGCATGGCGGCGAGCACCTCGGCCGCCGTCGACTCGTCGAGGTCGCGGACGATGCGCCCGTCGGCGATGAAGAGGATCCGGTCGGCCATCGCGGCAGCGCCGGCGTCGTGGGTGACCATGACGATCGTCTGGCCCCAGTCGTCGACCGCGCGGCGGAGCAGCGCCAGGACCTCCTTCGAGGAGGTCGAGTCGAGGTTGCCCGTCGGCTCGTCGGCGAACAGGACCTTCGGCTTCGTGATCAGCGCCCGCGCGACCGCAACCCGCTGCTGCTGGCCGCCGGAGAGCTCGGCCGGCCGGTGGTCCCGGCGCTCGGCGATCCCGACCGTCTCGAGCAGCTCCTCGAGCCACCCGGGCTCCGGCTTGCGGCCGGCGATCGAGAGCGGGAGCGTGATGTTCTCCTCCGCCGTCAGCATCGGCAGCAGGTTGAAGAACTGGAAGACGAAGCCGATCGTCTCGCGCCGCAGCAGCGTCAGCTTCTTCTCGGAGAGCCTCGTGATGTCGACGCCGTCGATGTGGACGGAGCCGTCGGTCGGCGTGTCCAGGCCGGCCAGCAGGTGCATCAGCGTCGACTTGCCGGAGCCGGACGGCCCCATGATCGCCGTCATGCGGCCGGTCTCGATCCCGAGCGTGACGCCGCGGAGGGCCTCGACGGCGGTCGAGCCCTCGCCGTAGCGGCGGCCGAGCCCGGCCGCGGCCACGGCCACGCGGTTCGTCTCCTGCCCTGCCTCGGGGGGAAGTGCCAGTGCGGTCATCGGAGCTGCCTTTCGTTCGTGGGGTTGCTCCGCCAGCGTCGTCTCGGCGCCCCTCCGGCCGCAATGAGGGATCCCCCCAAACCGTCCCCCAACCTTTTCGTCAGGGGTCTTCCGGGTTTCGCCCCGCCCCAGTACGTTGGTGACATGCGCGACCTGCCGAGCGGGACGGTCACGTTTCTCTTCTCCGACATCGAGGGGTCGACGCGGCTCCTGAAGGTGCTCGGGCGCGAGCGGTACGGCGAGGTGCTGCGGCGGCACAACGAGGTGCTCCGGAGTGCGTTCTCGAGCGAGGGCGGCACCGAGATCGACCGGCAGGGCGACGCCTTCTTCTTCGTCTTCCGGAGCGCCGGCAGCGCCGTCGCGGCCGCCGTCGGGGCCCAGCGGGCCATGGACGAGGCGGACTGGCCGGAGGACGGCCGCGTCCGCGTCCGCATCGGCCTGCACACGGGCGAGGCCTCGGTGAGCGGCGACGGGTACGTCGGCTTCGCCGTCCACCAGGCCGCCCGGCTCGGCGACCTCGGCCACGGCGGCCAGGTCCTGCTCTCCCGCACGACGGCGGCGCTCGTCGAGCACGAGCTGCCGCAGGCGATCCGCGTCCGCGACCTGGGCGAGACGAGGCTGCCCGGGCTCGAGCGCCCGGAGGCCGTCTTCCAGGTCGTCGCCGAGGGGCTGCCCGACCGGTTCCCGCCGATCGGCGTCCGCCGCACCGGCTCGCCGCCGCCGCTGCCCGAGGGGCCGCAGCTGCTCGAGCGCGACGCGGAGATCGCCGCGCTGCGCGCGTACGTCGACGCCGCCGCCGCCGGCGCCGGCCGGCTCGTCGCGATCGAGGGTCGCGCGGGGATCGGCAAGTCGCGGCTCGTCGCCGAGGCGGCGGCGATCGGCGGCGAGGCCGGGCTCGCGATCCTGCGCGCCCGCGGCGGCGAGCTCGAGCACGACTTCGCCTACGGCATCGTCCGGCAGCTGTTCGAGCCGGTGCTCGCGGCCGCCACCTCGGAGGAGCGGGAGGAGCTGCTCGGCGGCCCGGCCGCGCTCGCGGCCGCGCTCTTCGAGTCCGTCGACCAGGCGGCCGAGGACGACGACGCCGACGTCTCCTTCGGCGTCCTGCACGGCCTCTACTGGCTCGCCGCGAACCTGGCGCTGCGCCGGCCGGCGCTGCTCGTGATCGACGACCTCCACTGGGCCGACGGGCCGTCGCTGCGCTGGCTGACCCACCTGCAGCGGCGCCTGGAGGGGCTGCCGCTGCTCGTCGTCGTCGCCACGCGCCCGCCCGAGCACGCGTGGCACGCGGTGCGCGTGACGGAGGTGCTCGGCGACCCGGCCGCGGCGGTCGTCCGCCCGACGGCGCTCGGCTGGGAGTCGGTGGCGACGCTCGTGCACGACGAGTTCGGCTGCCCCGGCGACACCGAGTTCGTCGACGCGGTCTGGTCGGCGACGGGCGGTAACCCGCTCTTCCTGCAGGCGCTGCTCGACTCGCTGAAGCGCGAGTCGATCGAGCCGCGCGCCGCGAACGCGGAGGCCGTGCTCGAGATCGGGCCCGCGCCGGTCGCGCGCGCCGTCTCGCTGCGCTTCGCGCGGCTGCCCTCCGAGGCGGCCGTGCTCGCGCGCGCGGTCGCCGTGCTCGGCGGCCGCGCGGAGGTGCGGCACGCGGCGGCGCTCGCGAACCTGGACGTCGGGCTCGCGGGCCACACGGCGACGATGCTCGCCCGCGCCGAGATCCTCCGCTACGAGCTGCCGCTCGAGTTCACGCACCCGGTCGTGCGGCGCGCGGTGTACGACGACATGTCGCCGGCCGAGCGGATCGCCGCGCACCGGCGGGCCGCGACGATCCTCGCCGAGACCGGGGCCGAGGCGGAGCAGGTCGCCGCGCACCTCGAGCACACGCTCCCGGCGTCCGACCCGTTCGTCGTCGAGACGCTGCAGAAGGCGGCGCAGCGGGCGCTGCAGCGCGGCTCCAGCGACGTCGCGGTCTCGCTGCTGCAGCGCGCGCTCGCCGAGCCGCCGTCGCGCGAGGCGTATCCGGAGGTCGTGCGGGCGCTCGGCCTCGCCCAGCGCCTGCTCGACAACGACGAGGCGATCCGGCTGCTCGACGAGGCGTTCGACCTGGTTCCCGAGCCGCGCCGGCGCGCCCGCATCGCGATCGAGCTGGGCCGCTGCCTGCTGCACGCGAACCGCCACGAGGCGGCGATCGACGCCTTCCGCCGCGGCCGCGACGTGCTCGCCGGAGCCGACCCGGACCTCGAGGAGTCGGCGTGGTCGGAAGTGATCACCGCCGCCTGGTGGTCGCCCGAGCACGTCGAGATCGCGCTCGCGGAGCTGCGGCAGGTCGACGAGGCAGCGCTGCACGGCGGCGTCGGCAGCGACCTGCTGCGCGCGACGCTGGGCTACGCGGAGACGCGGCGCGGTGTCGACCGCGAGCGCGCGGTCGAGCTGGCGCGGGCCGCCGTCGCGCCGCGCCGGATCGACTCGCTCGGGGCGCGCGGGCTGCACCTCGCGGCGCTCACGCTGACGCTCGGCGGCTTCCCCGACGAGGCGCTCGAGGTCTACGACCGCGTCCTCGGCGGCGCCTACGCGCGCGGCGACAACGTGCTCGCCTCCGCCGCGGCGCTCTACCGCGCGTACACGCAGCTGAGGCGCGGCGACCTCGACGCGGCCGAGTCCGACCTGCACCGCTTCTCGGAGCTGATGGCGTGGGAGACGACGCAGATGTACGGGCACGCCTTCCGCACCGAGCTCGCTGTCGAGCGCGGCGACCTCGAAGGCGCGGAGAAGCTCGTGCGCGCGAGCGGCCTGCCCGAGCTGATCCCGCCGAACGGGCATCTGACCTTCTTCCAGTTCGCGCGCGCCCGCCTGCGGCTCGAGCAGCACCGCTACGACGACGCCGCGCGCGAGCTCGAGTCGCTGCGGGACAACCTCGCCGCCCTGCGGGTCGAGAACGCCGCGCTCTACGACCTCGGCGCGCACCTCGCGCTCGCGTACCACGGGTCCGGGCGGAAGCAGGAGGCGCTCGCGACCGCGCTCGAGGCGGTCGACGTCGCGCGCGCCTGGGGCGCGCCGCAGGCGGTCGGGGTCGCGCTGCGCGCCCTCGGCCTCGTCGAGGGCGGCGTCTCGGGCGAGAAGCTGCTGCGCGAGTCGCTCGCGGCGCTCGAGCAGTCGCAGTTCCGACTCGAGCGCGCGCGCACGCTCGTCGAGCTCGGCGCGGCCCTGCGCCGCGGCAACAAGCGCTCCGACTCGCGCGAGTACCTCCGCCAGGGGCTCGAGCTCGCGCACAAGCTCGGCGCGGCCGCGCTCGAGGAGCGCGCACAGACCGAGCTCGCCGCAACCGGCGCGCGCCCGCGCCGTGTGATGCTGAGCGGCGTCGAGTCGCTGACGCCGAGCGAGCGCCGCGTCGCCGAGATGGCGGCCGACAACATGACGAACAAGGACATCGCGCAGGCGCTCTTCGTGACGCCGAAGACCGTCGAGGTGCACCTCTCCAGCGTCTACCGCAAGCTCGAGATCAGCTCGCGCGCGCAACTGCCCGCCGCGCTCGGCGCGGCCACATAGTCTCGCGCGGGTGACCTCGCGTCGTCCTGCGGCCGGCTACGCCATGGTCCTCGTCGCCGCGACCCTGTTCGGCGTCAACGGGACGGTGGCGAAGGTCGCCCTCTCGTCCGGCCTGACCTCGCTGCGGCTGACCGAGGCGCGCTGCGCCGGCGCCTGCGTCGGCCTGGTCCTGCTCGCGCTCGCACGCGGTCGCTCCACCCTGCGCGTGACGCGCGGGGAGCTCGTGCCGCTCGCCGTCTTCGGCGTCGCCGGCGTCGCGCTCGTGCAGCTCTTCTACTTCCTCTCGATCCACCGGCTCGCGATCGCGATCGCCCTCCTGATCCAGTACCTCGGCCCGCTGCTCGTCGCGATCTGGGCGCGGACGTTCGGGCACGAGCACGTACGGCGGCGGATCTGGGTCGCGCTCGGGCTCTCGCTCGCCGGCCTGACGCTGATGGTGCAGCTCTGGACGGGCGTCTCGCTCGACGGCCTCGGCGTCGGCTACGCGCTGATCAGCGCCGTGACGTACGCGGCGTACCTGCTGCTCGCCGAGCGCGAGGTCGCGCGCCGCGACACCGTGTCGCTGCTCGCCTGGGGCTTCTTCTTCGCCACCGTCTTCTGGTCGGTCGTGCAGCCGTGGTGGAGCTTTCCCGCCGCCGCGGTCGGCCGCACCGTCTCGCTGCAGGGCAGCCTCGCCGGCCTGCACCTGCCCGTGTGGGCGCTCGTCCTCTGGGTGGTCGTGCTCGGCTCGATCGCGCCCTTCTCGCTGATCGTCGCCGCGCTGCGCCACGTCGGCGCGACCCGGGTCGGCGTCGTGGCGATGCTCGAGCCGGTCGTGGCGACGGTGGTCGCGTGGGCGTGGCTGCGGGAGTCGCTCTCCGCCGCGCAGCTCGTCGGCGCCGCGGTCGTGCTGGCCGGGATCGCGCTGGCCCAGACCGCCCGCTGAGCCGGCTCCGGCCGATTCCCCCTTTCGAGGGACTGACCCTGGCGGAATCTGCTGCGACAGTCCTCGTTATGCTCTTTAAAAAGCATATTTCAATCGTTTTGGCGATAGGTTTCAGTGCGTTCCTCCTGGCCCCCGCAGCCGGTGCCCGCACCCGGGCGAGCACCGCGACGAGCCTGCTCCAGGCCGTCAACCGCACCCGCTCCGCGCACGGCCTGCGGGCGCTCCGACTCGACACCCGCCTCGTCCGGGCCGCTCGCTCGCACTCGCTCGAGATGCTGCGCGGCAACTTCTTCGCGCACGGCGACTTCCACGGGCGGATGGTCGCGTTCCGCGTGCAGGGCCCGACGGCGGGCGAGAACCTCGCCTGGGGCAACGGCTCCTACGCCCGGCCGGCGACGATCGTCGCCGAGTGGCTCGCGAGCCCCGAGCACCGCGCGAACCTGCTCCGGCCCGGCTGGACGCGGATCGGCATCGGCCTCGCCCGCGGCACGTTCCTGGGCAACGGCGGCTCGACCGTCGTGACGGCCGACTTCGCGGGGAGATAGGTCTGGAGCCGCCCGGGGGGCGGCTCCAGACCTGAGCACGGAACTACGCACTGCCGCGAGCGCGGTCGCGGCAGTGCTCCGTGCTGGAAGGCGCTTGTCGGCTCGTGCCGGGCCGATGTCGCGGGCGCGGCGGGGGCCCGCGCGCCCGCTCTCCCGGGCGGGCTCGCTATCGCGTCGCGATAGCTCGCGCTGGGGTCTGCACGTTGGCCCGGCGCGGCAATTCCAGGCGGAGCCAAGGCGGAGCCTTGGCGACGACCGAGCTCCTTCGCGCGGGGACGGCGCGCAGCGCCGCCACCACGCGAACAGGCGTCAGCTTCGTCCAGCAGAGCAGGCTCTACTGCGCGCTCTCCCGCTCGCGGAGTCCTCTGACCCAGCGAGCAGGTGCGCAGCACCTGCGAGCTAGTCGCTGTCCATCAGCGAGCGCAGCTCGGCGAGCTTCTCGCCTCGCAGCTCGTCGCGTTCGCCGCGGTCGATTCTCGCCAGCAGCTCGCGGACGAGCGGGGCGAGCTCGAGCGGGTTGAAGGGCTTCGTCACGTAGTCGACGCCGCCGATGTCGAGGCCGCGGGCGCGGTCGCGGAACTCGGCGCGGGCCGTGAGGAAGATGATCGGGATCTCGTTCGTCCGCTCGTCCTCGAGCAGCTGCTCCGCGACGCGCCAGCCGTCGAGGCCGGGCATCATCACGTCGAGCAGGATCACGTCCGGCCGGTGCTCGCGCGCCTGCTCGAGCCCGCCGGGGCCGTCCGAGGCCTCGAGCACGTCCATCTGCTCCGCCTCGAGGTTGACCCGGCACAGCAGCCGGATCGGCGCCTCGTCGTCGATCACGAGCACCTTCGTCACGTTTGTCCTCTATCTCCCTAGCGAGCCTGCGTAATCCCTGCTGCCGGCAACTCGAATGCGAACGTCGAACCCTCGCCTTCGCGGGATTCGACCCAGATCCTTCCCCCCATCGCCGTCACGAGACCGCGTGCGATGAAGAGGCCGAGCCCGGTCCCGCCCTGACCGACGCGGCTGTCCGCGTCGGCGCCGCGGTAGAACTTGCGGAAGATCTGCTCCTGGTCGGCCTGCGGGATCCCGATCCCGTCGTCCGCGACGCTGACCTCGACGATGCCGTCGCGGAACTCGACGCCGACGGTCACCGTGCCGCCCTCGGGCGAGTAGCGGATCGCGTTGTCGAGCAGGATCTGGAACACCTGCCGCAGCTTCTCGCGGTCGGCGGTGGCGGCGAGCGGCTCGTCCGGCAGGTCGACGACGAAGGTGTGCCCGTTCGAGCCGGCCGTGCGCGCGGTCTCGACGAGCTCACGGACGACGTCGCGCACGTCCGTCGGCCCGAGGTTCACCTGCAGGTCGCCCGTGTCGAGCCGGGCGACGTTCAGCAGCGCGTCGACGATCCCCGTCAGCCGCTGCGACTCCGACGCGATGTAGCCGAGGAACGTGCGCCGCTCCTCCTCGCCGAAGAGGACGTCCTGGCGCAGGAGCGTCTCGGCGAAGCCGTAGATCGACGTCAGCGGCGTCCGCAGCTCGTGCGACACCGTCGAGACGAAGTCGGACTTCATCTGCTCGACGAGCCGGTCGGAGGAGATGTCGCGGAAGGCGAAGATGCGCCCGGCGACCACGCCCGCCGGGTCGCGCATCACCGCCTCGGTCACCGACAGCCACACCTCCTCGCGGCCGCGGATGACCGAGACGAGCCGGTCGCCGACGGGCGTGTCGCTGCCCGAGTCGAGCGTGCGCTGCAGCACGTCGGCGGGCGTGCGGCCGAGCGCGTCCTCGGCGGGGACGCCGGTGATCTGCTCCGCCGCGTGGTTCCAGAGCACCACCTTGCCCTCGCGGTCGACCGCGACGATGCCGTCGGCGATGTTGGCGAGGATCGCGAAGCTCCGTTCCTTCTCGAGCGCCACGCGCTGGTACAGCTCGGCGTTCGACATCGCCGCCGACGTGCTCGCGGCGAGCGCCTGCATCGCCCCGACCTCCTCTTCCCGCCACGCGCGGGGCTCGCGCGAGTAGACGGCGAGGACGCCGAGCGGCGCCCCCTCCGGCCCGGCGAGCGGGACGCCGAGGTACGCGGTGTGCCCGGCGGCGAGCATCGGGTCGGCGTCGACGAGCCGCGAGTCGTTCGCGGCGTGCTCGAGCGCGACCGGCGCACGCGACTGGACGACGTCGCCGGAAAGGCGCTCGGCGGCCGGCGTCCGCACGCCGAGCGCGGCGTCGGCGCCCTCGCCGGCGGCGGCGTGCACGACGAGCTCGTCGTCCTCGAGCACGCGGATCGCGCAGGCGTCCGCCTGTACGAGCTCCGGCGCCTGCTGGACGACCTCGTCGAGCACGGCGGCCGGATCGAGCTCCGTCGTCAGCAGCCGGCCGGTGCGCGTCAGCTGCTGCGCGAGCGCGCGCGCAGCACGCTCAGCCTCGAACAGCTCGCTGCGCTCCAGCGCGCCGCGCGTCGCGTCGGCGAGGTGCCGCGCGAGCTCGAGGTCGTCGTCGGAGAAGACGCGCTCCTCCTCGAAGAACACCGCGACGAGCCCGTGCTCGCGCTCGACCGGAATCGCCAGCAGCGCGGCGTAGCCGCTCGACGTCGCGGCCTCGCGCCAGCGGTCGGGGATCCGCTCGTCGGCGGCGAGCGACGGTGACGCGAGCACGCGCCCCTCCTGGGCGGCGCGCAACAGCGGCCCCTCGCCCGCGCCGAGCGCCGTCCGCATCCGCTCCGGCAGTCGGTGCGCTCCCTCCACCGAGAGCGTGCCGCGCTGCGGGATGACGACCGCCGACGCAGCCGCTCCGAGCGCCTCCGACGCCGCCTGCGCGACCGCGTCGAGCGTCGCCGTCCGCGAGAGCGAGCGGCCGAGCGCCGAGGCGACGCGGTAGAAGCCGCGCTGCACGCGCGCCTGCCGCGCGCTGCGCGTGAACGTCGCCGCGTTGCGGAGCGCGAGCGACGCGAGCCCGGCGAAGGCCTCCAGCGCCTCGAGGTCGCGCGGGCCGAAGGGGCGGCCGTCGCGCCGCCCCGCGCCGAGCACGCCTTGCACCTCGTCGTCCCAGCGCACCGGCGCCACGACCGCGTCGGTGAAGCCCGCGTACGCCTCGTGCGGGACGCCCTGCTCGAGCTCGTCGTACGCGGAGAGGACGAGCGGCCGCCCCTCGCGGACGGCGAGCCCGGCGAGGCCGCGGGTGGCCGGGAACTCGAAGCCGACGAGCGACGGGTCGAGCCCGTGCACGGCGGCGCAGCGGAGCCTGCCGCCGTCGAGCAGGAAGCAGTCGGCCGCCTGTGCGTGCAGCAGCCGCGCCACCTCGTCGGCGAGCCGCTGCAGCACCTCCTCCAGCTCGAGCGCGCCGCTCAGCACCTGCGCCGCCCGCAGCAGCGCCGTCTGCTGCTCCAGCCGCGCCCGGTTCTCGTCGAGCAGCCGCCCGACGCGCACGGCGAGCGACGCCTCGGCGGCGACGCCCTCGAGCAGGGCGACGTCGTCGAGGCTCCACGGCCGGCCGGCGCGCGTCGCCGCGACCGTCCCGATCCCGTCGCCGATCGGCACCGACGTCTCCTCGCCCTCGGGCTCACCCCACTCGGCCACCCGTGTGCCGTCGAGGTCGATCGCGCACCAGGAGGCGCCGACGGCGGCGGCGGTGTCCGCCGCCGTGGCGGCGAGCGCGGCCCGCAGGTCGAGCTCCGTCCGCAGCCGGCGCGCGATCGCGGCGAGCAGCCGCTCGCGCTCGAGCGCGTCGCGGAGCGCGAGCGCCGAGCGCGTCCGCTCGAGCGCCATCGTCGCCTCGGAGGCGAGCGCCTGCATCGCCGCCAGGTCGTCGGTGGAGAAGGCGCGGTGCTCGTCCGTCGTCGCCGCCGAGATGACGGCGATCACGCGCTCGCCGTTGATCAGCGGGATGTAGGCGGCGCTCTTCGCGCCCACGGCCTCGGCGAGCCTGGGGCTCACCCGCGACGAGCCCTCGACGTCGTAGACGGCGAAGGCCGAGGCCTCGAAGACGACGCTCGCGATCCCGGACGACTCGTGGTGGAGGTCGACCCGCACGTCCCGCCACCAGTCGACGTCCTGGCCGCGCGAGCGGGCCAGGTAGCCGCGGGCCTCGCGGCCGTCCTCCGACACGAACGTGAGCGCGGCGAACGCGACGTCGAAGAGCGCGGCGACCTCGTCGAGCAGCGTCCGCACGACGCCCTCGACGTCCACCGCGCGGGCGAGCTCGGAGGCGATCCGGCGCAGGCTCGCGAGCTCGCGCTCCCGCGGAGCCGCGGCGCCCGCCCCGGAGCGCCCGCGCGCGCGCAGCAGCAGCCCGACCGCGAGCCCGACCAGCAGCGCGCCGACGACGACCCCGACGCTCTCCCAGGCGAGCTCGAGGCCGTTCAGACCAGCGGGGAAGCTCTCGGTTGCGGTCATACTGGGCGAGCCGATGATACGAAGCCGGGTGCCACGCAGTCCATGACTTTCCCGGCACAAGGAATGAACCCTGCGCGTTGCAAAGATGGGCCGGACGGCCCATTGTGCGCCGCCCTCCCACCCGGATAGCGTCCTCCTACTGGGCGATGCGAGCCGCGGCGCGTACCTGGCCTTGCAGTCCGCGGTGAGCACTCGAGAGGGCCCGTCGCACCGACCCCCCGAGCGACGGGCTCTCTCTTTTCCGCTTCGCCCGCTCCGCTTCGCTTCGCTTTCCGCTCGCTCGGGTGTGCGCGCCCACCGGGCGCGCACCGGTGGAGCAGGCGGGGTCGAGCCGCGCCCGCGCGGGTCGGGCGCGGCAAGGAGCGCGGCTGCTACCGATGCTCACAGAGTCCTCAAGGGGCGGGGCTATCCTGGGCCGGCGTTGGTCAAGCGGGTCCTCCTGGCAACCCCTCGCGGGTTCTGTGCCGGCGTCGAGCGGGCGGTCGAGACGGTCGAGCGCGCGCTGCGCGTCCACGGGGCGCCCGTGTACGTGCGCAAGCAGATCGTGCACAACCGGCACGTCGTCGGCGAGCTCGAGCAGCGGGGCGCGGTGTTCGTCGACTCCGTCGACGAGGTGCCCGAGGGCGCGCCGCTCGTCTTCTCCGCGCACGGCGTCTCGCCCGCGGTGCGCGACGCCGCGGACGCGCGCCGGCTGGAGACGATCGACGCGACGTGCCCGCTCGTGACGAAGGTGCACACGCAGGCGCGCCGCTACGCGCAGGCCGGCTACGCGATCGCCTTCGTCGGCCACGCGGGCCACGAGGAGGTCGAGGGGACGACGGGTGAGGCGCCCGAGGCGATCGTGCTCGTCGAGTCGGTCGAGGACGCGCGCAGCGTGCAGCTCCCCGCCGACCGCCCGCTCGCGTACATCACGCAGACGACGCTTTCGATCGACGAGACGCGCGAGATCGTCGACGTGCTCCGCGCGCGCTACCCGCGCATCGTCGCGCCCGCGCGAGAGGACATCTGCTACGCGACGACCAACCGGCAGCACGCGGTGAAGGAGCTTCTCGCCGAGTGCGACGTCCTGCTCGTGATCGGCTCGCGCAACTCGTCGAACTCGAAGCGGCTCGTCGAGGTGGCGCAGGCGGCCGGCGTCGACGCGCACCTCGTCGACGACGCCGGCGAGATCGACGAGCGCTGGCTCGAGGGAGCCGACACCGTCGGCCTGACCTCGGGCGCGTCGGCGCCGGAGCGGCTCGTGCGCGACGTCTGCGACTGGTTCCGCTCGCGCGGCGTCGACGACATCTCCGAGCGCGGGACGACCCGCGAGGACGTCGTCTTCCGCCTGCCGGTCGAGCTGCGCCGGGCACACCCGAGTGCGGCCTGAGCCGGAGCGGCTCCGCCGTCTCCCCGAGCAGTACTTCACCGCCCTCCTCGGCCGCGTCGCCGCGGCGGCCGCACGAGAGGGCGCGCCGCTCGTCGACCTCGGCCGCGGCAATCCCGACGTCGGGCCGCCGCCGCACGTCGCCGCCGCGCTCGCCGAGTGGGCGCGCCGGCCGGACGTGCACGGCTACGCGCCGTTCGCCGGCCTGCCCGCGCTGAAAGAAGCGGTCGCGACGCGGTACCGCGACGTCTACGGCCCCGAGGTCGACCCGGCGCGCGAGGTCGCCGTGCTCCCCGGCTCGAAGACCGGCCTGATCGAGTTCGCGCAGGTCTGCGTCGAGGAGGGCGGCACGATCGTCCTCCCCGACCCCGGCTATCCCGACTACTTCTCCGCGGTCGCGCTCGCCGGCGCTCGGCTCGCGACGCTGCCGCTCGACGCCGCCGGCGTGCCCGACTGGGGCTCGGCGCCCGCGCAGGCGGACGCCCTCTACCTCAACTACCCGTCCAACCCGCTCGCCGCCTGCGCGCCGGACGGCGTCTTCGCCGACGCCGTCGCGTACGCCCGCCGCGCGAACGCGTGGGTGCTGCACGACTTCGCCTACGGAGACCTCGTCTTCGACGGACGACGACCGCGGAGCTTCCTCGCGCAAGCGGGCGCGCGCGAGGTCGGGCTCGAGCTCTTCTCGATGTCGAAGACGTACGGGATGGCCGGCTGGCGGCTCGGCTTCGCGATCGGCAACGCGGAGCTCGTCGCGCGGGTCGAGAGCCTGCAGAACCACCAGCTCGCCGGCATCTTCATGCCGGTGCAGCACGCGGGCGTCGCGGCGCTGACCGGGCCGCAGGACGGCGTCGAGGCGCGGCGCGCGACCTACGAGGCTCGTCGCGACCGCGTGCTCGCAGCGCTGCCCGGGGCGCGGAGCGAGGGGACGTTCTTCGTCTGGCTGCGGCTACCGGACGGACTGACGCCGGCACGGCTGCTCGAGGAGCACCGCGTCGCGCTCGCGCCCGGCGAGGGCTTCGGGTCGCGCGGCGCCGGCTGGGCGCGGCTGTCGCTCGCCGTCGCCGACGAGACGCTCGACACCGGCCTCGCGCGGCTACGCCGCGCGCTCGATCCCTAGCGCGTCGCCGACGCGGATCTCGGTCGCGAGCACCTCGCGCCTGATCCGGTCCCGGTGCGCCTCGACGACGTCGCGCTCCGACTCCGGCACGGTGAGGACGATCCGGTCCGTCAGCGCGTAGCCCTCGTCCTTGCGCAGCTGGTTGACGGCGCGGATCAGGTCGAGCGCGCGGCCCTCGAGCAGCAGCTCGTCGTCGAGCTGCGTGTCGAGCGCGACGGTCAGCCCCGGCTCGGACGCGACGGCGAACCCCTCGCGGCCGCTGCGCTCGACGAGCACCTCGTGCGGCTCCAGCTCGTGCCCGGCGACGCGGAAGCGGCCGCCTCCGAGCTCCTCGAACTCGCCCGCCTGCAGGGCGCGGCGGATCGCCGGCAGCTCCTTGCCGAGCCGCGGCCCCAGCACGGGCAGGTTCGGCTTCACGAGCAGCTGCGCCTCGACGGCGCCGAACTCGACGTCCTTCGCGCGCACCTCGTCGGCGATCTCCGCGGCGTGGCGCGAGGCGCCGTTCGCGCCCTCGACCACGAGCTTCCGGAGCGGCTGGCGCAGCTTCAGCCCGCTCGTCGCCCGGGCCTGGTGCGCGAGCGCGACGACGCGCCGCACCTCCTCGATCTCCCCGAGCAGCGCGCGGTCGGGCTCGGCGACCGCCGGCCAGCCGGCGAGGTGCACCGACTCGGGCCCGTCCTGCACGAGGTTCCGCCACAGATGGTCGGTGAGGAACGGCATCACGGGCGAGAGCACGCGCAGCGTCTGCACGAGCGCGTACCAGAGCGCCGCGAACGCGTCCTCGTCGTCGTCCCAGAAGCGGCGGCGCGAGCGGCGGATGTACCAGTTCGAGAGGTCGTCGAGGTACGTCTCGTAGAGCGCCATCACCTCGTCGACGCGGTAGCCCTCGTAGCCCGCCGCCGCGTCGACGACGAACGCGTGCGTGCGCTCGACGAGCCAGCGGTCGAGCGGCGCCGTCACGCCCCCGGTCGCGGCAGGCGACCGGATCCCGGGCCGGGGGGGGGGGGCG
>DASSSR010000078.1:0-11468 GCA_035708345.1 Gaiellaceae bacterium | reverse complement strand
AATCCGGCTTACAGGCCTGCTACCGAGAAGCCCCGGCAACGGGGCTTCTCCATCTCGTCTGCGCCGGCGACCGGTCTAACACCACCGTAACACGATGATCTTTACGGTGCGCAAATGCGCTTATTCCTCGTTTCGATCTGTCTGTTTCTGCTGGCCGCCGTGCCCGCGTCCGCCTCGTCGTACGCGCAGTTCGGCGTCCAGGACGACGCCTGGCTGATGTACGGCGCCGGCTCGCTCGACCAGCGCGTCGCGACGCTCGATCAGCTCGGCGTCAAGATCGTCCGCCTCTCCCTCCGCTGGGACCAGGTGGCGCCGACGCGCCCCGCGAACGAGCGGAACCCGTCCGACCCCGCGTACCGCTGGGGTCAATACGGCGTCGTCCTCGACGCGCTCCACGCCGCGCGCATCCCGGTCGTGCTGACGATCTGGGGGTCGCCGCGCTGGGCGAACGGCGGCCACGCGGCCAACCGGCTGCCGACCCACGGCTACGGCAACTTCGCCTACGCGACGGCGAAGCGCTTCCCGTGGATCCGCCAGTGGACGATCTGGAACGAGCCGAACACGCGGATCTACTCCAGCCCGATCTCGCCGCGCGACTACGTCCGCCGCGTGCTCAACCCGGCGTACGTGCTGCTGCACCGTGCGAACCGCGCGAACAAGGTCGCCGGCGGCGTCACGTCGCCGCGGCGCACCGCGAGCGGGATGTCGCCGCTCTCGTTCATGCGCGGGATGCACGCGTATCACGCACGCCTCGACGCGTACGCGCAGAACCCGTATCCCGCGAGCGGGCGGGAGACGCCGTCGCACGACCCGTGCTCGTGGTGCCAGACGTTCACGCTCGCGCACCTCGACCGGATCCGCGCGACCGTGACGCGCTACTTCGGCGCGAGGAAGCCGATCTGGCTGACCGAGTACGGCTACCAGACGAACCCGCCCGACCGGATCCTCGGCGTGCGCCCCACGGTGCAGGCGGCATACGTCGCCCAGGCGTCGTACCGCGTCTGGCGGCAGCGCGGCGTGACGATGCTCATCCACTTCCTCATCCGCGACGAGCCCGAGGTGGCGGCGTGGCAGAGCGGCTTCTTCACCGTCAACGGCTCCGCGAAGCCGTCGTACCGCTCGTACGGCCTGCCGCTCGTGCAGGTCTCGCGGCGCGGCTACCGCACGGTGCTCTGGGGGCAGGTGCGGCCCGGCTCCGGCCGCCGGCCGTACGTGCTGCAGCGCTGGACCGGACGCCACTGGGCGCGGGTCGGCTCGACGATGCGCACCGGCAGGACGGGCACCTTCCAGCGCGTCGTGCGGGCGCACCGCGGCCAGAAGTTCCGGCTGACGAGCCCCGTCGCGGACTACGTCAGCCCGCTGCTGAAGATCGGCTAGGGAAGAAGGACGCGACCGGCGCCCGCGCCGAGGCGGGCGCCGGGTTGCACGCGCCTCAGTACGCGTTGCCGCTCAGCCACTTCGCGACCGCGAAGCTGACGCCGATGAAGAGCGCGGCGAAGAGCACGAGCGTCACGAGCAGCGTCGGCAGCAGGCGCCACGGGTGATGCTCGAAGTCCGGCTGCGGCGCGTGCGGGTGCGGATGCGGAACGTGCAGCGACATCGGCACTACCTCCTTCGTGCCGAATGGTACTACGTCGCGCGCAGGACGACCTCGAGCGCGGTGCCGCGGCCCGGCGACGAGCGGAGCGAGAAGCCGCCCTCGATCGAGGCCGCCCGGGCGCGCATGTTCTTCAGCCCCTGGCCGGCCGGCGCCTCCTCGCCGTCGAAGCCGTCGCCGTCGTCGCGGATCGTCACGAACCGCTCCCCGTAGGGCCGCTGGCCGATCTCGACCTCCGCCCGCGTCGCGTTCGCGTGCTTGCGCACGTTCGCGAGGCCTTCCTGGACGATGCGGAAGATCTCGATCTGCTCGTCCGGCGCGAGCCGGATCGCACGGTCGACCTCGAGCTCGACCTCGAGCATCCCGTCGGCGGTGAGGAACTCGACGTAGCGGCGCAGCGCCGCGTCGAACGGCGCCGTCCCGGATGCCGACGAGAGCGCGAGGATCGCGAAGCGCGCCTCCTGCTGCGCGAGCGCCGCCGCCTCCTTCAGCCGCGGCACGGTCTCCTCGAGCGGCGCGCCGCGCTCGAGCATCGACGTGTGCGTCGAGACCGCGAACAGATACTGCGCGAGGCCGTCGTGGATCTCGCGCGCGACGCGTGCGCGCTCGTCCGCGACCGCTCGCCCGAACTCGGCGGAGCGGATCGCGCGCCAGGCGCCGACGAGGATGACGACGTACGCGAGCATGCGCAGGAAGTCGCCCTGCGAGACGTAGTTGCCGGCGAGCAGCGGCTGGAAGACGAGGTGCAGCGCCGCGAAGAGCATCAGCGTGAAGCCGAGCGCGAGCCAGCGCGCGATGTCCTCGCTGCTGCGCACGAAGCGCACGCCCCAGCCGACGAGCGCGACGAGCGTGAACAGCGCCTGCAGCGCGAGCGTGCCGATCAGGTAGAAGGGCTCCGCGTCCGGCGTTGGCGGCGCGACCGCGGGCAGCGCCGGGCCGAGCGCGCGCAGCAGCGACCACGCGACGAACAGCCCGATGCCGACGGCGGCGACCGCGTTCGCGATCGCCCAGTCGCGGTACTTGCTGCGGCCGCGCGCGAACGGCGCCGCCGCGATCAGCGCCATCCCGGCGACGGCGCCGATCAGCGCCGCCCACCCTTCCGCCGGCTGCGTGTTGCCGCCGCCGAGCCGCGGCGCGATCCCGAACGCCGCCGCCGAGAGCGCGGTGACGAAGAAGCCGCTCGCGAGCAGCAGGTCGACGCGGCGGCCGTCCGCCGAGTAGCGTGCGGCCGCGAGCACGGCGACGAGCAGCCCGGCGCCCGACATCGCCGTCTGCAGCACCAGCCGCAGCTCGGGCAGGTCGTAGCGCGTCTGCAGCACCGGGTAGGCGAGGAAGAGCGCGAGGCTGGCCCCCAGCAGGCCGGCGAGCAGGATCTCGCCCCAGAGCCAGCTCTGGTAGTCCGTCCGCTGCGTCTTCACTTCCCTCTTGTCGGCAGAACGGGATCTGCCGATAAGAGGCGGGAATGCCGACGCGGATCCTGATCGTCGACGACCATCCGCTGACCCGCGACGCGCTCGCGTCGCTGCTCGGCGCGCACGGGCTGGAGGTGGTCGGCGCCGCCTCGGACGGGGCGGAGGCGATCGCGGAGGCCGCGCGCCTGCAGCCCGACCTCGTGCTGCTCGACCTCTCGATGCCAGGGATGGACGGGCTGACGGCGCTGCCGCGGCTGCGCGAGGCGGCCGCCGGCTGCGAGGTGGTCGTGCTGACGGCCTCCGGGACGGAGGAGAACCTGCTCGCGGCGATCCGCGCCGGCGCCGCCGGCTACCTGATGAAGAGCGAGCCGCCCGAGCGGATCGCCGCCTTCCTCGACGGCGTCGCGCAGGGCGAGGCGGCGCTCTCCGGCTCGATCGCCCGCCGGCTGCTCGAGCAGGTGCGCACCGGCGGCGGCCGCGGCTCCGGCGTGCCCGACCGGATCGCGGCGGCGCTCTCCGCACGGGAGGTCGAGGTGCTGCTGCTCCTCGACGACCACCTCGGCACCGACGAGATCGCGAAGCGCCTCTTCATCTCCGAGCACACCGTCCGCTCGCACGTGAAGAGCCTGCTGCGCAAGCTCGGCGTCTCCTCGCGCCGCGAGGCGCTCGAGCAGCTGCACGTCGCCCGCGCCGCCTGACGCCGATATCCCCCACGGCGGGGGATGCCGTTCCCCAAGCCCGGGGCACGAGCCGCGCCGGCGGGACGCCGATGCCTGGAGCACAGCGAGCTTCCTCTTCACGCGTGAGGGGTTCGGCGGATAGGCGGCAGCGGACGGCCCTTCGAGGGCCGTTTGCTTTTACGGCGAGCCGATCCGGTCGGGCGGCCAGTAGGTGAGGAAGACGCGGCCGATCAAGCTGCTGCGCGGCACGGTGCCCCACGTGCGCGAGTCGCACGAGTCGGAACGGTCGTCGCCCATGAAGAAGTAGTGCCCGGCCGGCACCCGCGCCCACGTCTGCGTGCGCGTGTCGCGCAGCCGCGGGTCGACGTACGGCTCCTCGAGGCGGCGTCCGTTCACGTAGACGTAGCCGTCACGTTCCGAGACGACGTCGCCGGGCAGCCCGATCAGCCGCTTGACGAACGTCTTGCCGCCGTCGTCGGCGCCGCAGCGCGCGGCGGCGGCGGGCGCGGTGAAGACGACGATCTGCCCGCGCTTCGGGTCGCCGAACCGGTACGAGAGGCGGTTCGCGATCACGCGGTCGTTGGAGCCGCCCTCGCAGCCGGGCTGCGGCTTCGCGCAGTGCAGCGTCGGCTCCATCGAGGGCGAGGGGATCCGGTACGGCTTCGCCACCTCCGCCTCGAAGACGAGCACGACGACGGCCGCGAACGCGAGCGTCAGCACCCACTCGACGAGCTTCCGCGTCATCCCTCGAATCCTGCCAGCGCCGCCTCGACGAGCCGCGGCAGGGTGTGCAGCTCGTAGCCCCCCTCGAGCACGGCGGCGACCCGCGGCCCGAGCTGCGCGCAGCGACGGGCGAGCTCGCGGAACCCGGCCTCGGTCACGCGCATGTCGGCGAGCGGGTCCTCGACGTGGGCGTCGAAGCCGGCGGAGACGAGCACCAGCTCCGGGTCGAACCGCCGCACGGCCGGCTCGACGACCCGCGCGAAGGCCTCGCGGTACTCCTCGTCGCCCGAGCCTGCGCGCAGCGGCAGGTTGAGCGTCGTCTCGTCCGAGTCCTCCGGCCCGCCGCTGCCGGGATAGAACGGCCACTGGTGCAGCGAGACGAACAGCACGCTGTCGTCGCCGCGGAAGATCGCGTCCGTGCCGTTGCCGTGGTGGACGTCGAAGTCGACGATCGCGACGCGCTCGAGCCCGAGCTGCTGCTGCGCCGCCCGCGCCGCGATCGCGACGTTGTCGTAGATGCAGAACCCCATCGCACGGCCGGGCAGCGCGTGATGCCCGGGCGGCCGCACGAGCGCGAAGCCGCCGGCCAGCGCCGCCTCGATCGCCGTCCCCGCGGCGAGCCGCGCCGCCTCGTCCGTCGTCGGCCCGCCGATCGTGTCCGGGTCGAGCAGCGTCCACTCGTGCACGGCGCCCATGCGCTCGACGTACGACTGCGCGTGGCAGAGCAGCAGCTCGTCGTCCGTTGCCGCGCGCCCCTCGACCCAGCCGGGGAAGGCGTCGAGGAGGACGGCGATCCGCTCCGCACGCTCCGGGTGCGAACCGGTCGGGTGCAGGCGCGCGAGCGCCGGGTGCGTCAGGACGTCGATCGGACGATCTCGGCGAGCTCCTCGAGGCTCGCGCCCGCCGCGTGCGCGCGGCCGACGAGGTAGCAGAGGAGCGGTGCGTTCGTCCGCGTGCCGCTTTCGTGGGCGGCGTCGCCGGCGAGGTTGAGCAGGAGCGAGATCTGCTCGGGCGTCAGGTGCTCGACGCCGAGCGCGTCGGCCCGGGCTGCGAGCCACTCGTTCACGCGAGCGACTGTACCCGCCTGGCCGCGGCGCCCAACCCGAGCTCGTCGAGGAAAGCGGACGCCCCCGCCCAGTCTGGTCGCTGGGGAGAGAGGGGAGGAAGGGGGGCGGAGGCGTCCATCACCGCGATTCGGCGGTAGAGCCGCAAGTCCTCCGCCTCCGCGGCGAAGCGGCCGGCGGCGAGCACGTCCTCGAGCGTGCGGTGCTGCGCGAGGATCTCGGCCGCCTTCTTCGGGCCGACGCCGCGCGCGCCCGGCAGCTTGTCGGAGGGATCGCCGCGCAGCGCGATCAGGTCCGGCACCTGCTCCGGGTCGACGCCGTAGCGCTCGCGCACCTCCGCGACGCCGATGCGCGCGAGCTCGCTGACGCCGCGCACCGGCTGCAGGATCGTCACGTGCTCGTTCACGAGCTGGAACGCGTCGCGGTCGGAGGTGGCGACGAGCACGTCGCCCCGCCACGCGCGCGCCGCCGCGGCGAGGAAGTCGTCCGCCTCGTAGCCGGCGGCCTTGCCGACGAAGATCCGCGCCGCCTCGCAGAGCTTCGGCAGCAGCGCGAGCTGCTCGAGCAGGGCGTCGTCGAAGACGCGGCCGGACTGGTACGGCTCGAACGCCTGGTGGCGATAGGTCGGCACCTCGAGCGTGTCCCAGGCGACGAGCAGCGCGTCCGGCCGCTCCTGCTCGTACAGCCGGGTGAGCATGTTGGTGAAGCCGACGACTGCGTTCAGGCGGACCGACTTCGGCATCGCGTGATAGGCGCGGTGGGCGAACGAGTCGCCGTCCACCGCGAGCAGCGTCGTGGTCAGAGCGACGCCTCGAGCTCGTGGATCGCGGCCATCAGTCGGGTCGTCGCCTCGTGCGCCGCCGCCTGCACGTCGTCGCGGCCGCGCAAGTCGTCGATGTCGACGGGCGTGCCGTAGGCGACGCGCAGCCGCCGCAGCCGCAGCAGCCCGTTCGTGCCGGCGACCGCCGCGGGGACGAGCGGCGCGTCCGCCTCGAGCGCGATCCGCGCGGCGCCGGTGCGCGGGCGCGCCTCGAAGCGCTTGACGAGCCCCTTGGCGCGGCGCGTCCCCTCGGGGAACATCGCGACCGCGTAGCCCTCGCGCACGAGGGCGACGGCGGTCTCGATCGCCTGCGTGTCTCCCTGACCGCGGCGGACCGGAAAGGCCCCGGCGCCGTTCAGGACGTACGTGAGCGGCCACCAGTAGAGCTCGGACTTCGCCATGAAGCGAAGGAACCGGCCCGGCCAGAGCGGCATCCCGAGCGGCCACGGGTCGAAGCTCGAGACGTGGTTGCAGGCGAGCACGAAGCCGCCGGCCGCGGGCAGGTTGTCCCGCCCGCGGGCGCGCAGGCGGTAGAGCCCGTAGAGCACGGGCCAGCTCACGCTCGCGACGACGCTGTACATGGCGCTCGGACGCAACAGCGCTATCTTGACCAGCCGTGGCCAGGGACGGCACAGGGAAGCGGCTCGTCATCGTCGAGTCGCCCGCGAAGGCGAAGACGATCGCCGGCTACCTCGGCGACGGCTTCGTCGTCGAGTCGAGCGTCGGTCACATCCGCGACCTGCCCGAGCGCGCTGCCGACATCCCCGCCGACAAGAAGAAGGAGAAGTGGGCGCGACTCGGCGTCAACGTCGAGAAGGACTTCGAGCCTCTCTACGTCGTCGATCCCGACAAGAAGAAGAAGGTCAGCGAGCTGAAGAAGCTGCTCAAGGACGCCGACGAGCTCCTGCTCGCGACCGACGAGGACCGCGAGGGCGAGGCGATCGCGTGGCACCTCTGCCAGGTGCTGAACCCGAAGGTGACGCCGAAGCGGATGGTCTTCCACGAGATCACGCGCGACGCGATCGAGCGCGCGCTCGAGCAGACGCGCGGGATCGACGAGCGGCTCGTCGACGCGCAGGAGACGCGGCGGATCCTCGACCGGCTCTACGGCTACGAGATCTCGCCCGTGCTCTGGAAGAAGATCACGCGTGGCCTCTCCGCCGGCCGGGTGCAGTCGGTCGCGACGCGGCTGGTCGTCGAGCGCGAGCAGGAGCGGATGGACTTCCGCGCCGCGGGCTGGTGGGACCTCGAGGCCACCTTCGACCCGGAGCGGTTTCGCGCGCGGCTCGTCGCCGTCGACGGGCGCCGCGTCGCCGTCGGCCGCGACTTCGGCCCCGACGGCAAGCTGCGGAACGCCGACGCGCTGCAGATGGACGAGGCGGAGGCGCGCGGCCTCGCAGGCGAGCTGGAGGGCTCCTCGTACAGCGTCGGCCGCGTCGAGCGGAAGCCGTACTCGCGCCGCCCGAGCGCGCCGTTCATGACCTCGACGCTGCAGCAGGAGGCGAGCCGCAAGCTGCGGTTCACGGCGCAGACGACGATGCGCATCGCCCAGCGGCTGTACGAGAACGGCTACATCACGTACATGCGCACCGACTCGACGACGCTGTCCGAGTCGGCGCTGACGGCGGCGCGCGCGCAGGCGCGCGAGCTCTACGGCGCCGAGTACGTCCCCGACGCCCCCCGCCGCTACGAGCGGAAGGTGAAGAACGCGCAGGAGGCGCACGAGGCGATCCGCCCGGCCGGCGACAGCTTCCGCACCCCGCAGCAGCTGCAACGCGAGCTGTCGCGCGACGAGCACGCGCTCTACGAGCTGATCTGGATGCGGACGATCGCGTCGCAGATGAAGGACGCCGAGGGCCAGACCGTCTCGCTGCGGATCAACGCGACCTCGTCCGCCGGCAGGCACGTCGAGTTCGGCGCCAGCGGCACGGTGATCACCTTCCGCGGCTTCCTCGCCGCGTACGAGGAGGGCCGCGACGACGAGCGCGACGACGACGAGCGCCGGCTGCCGAACGTCGCCGAGGGCGACGCCGTCACGCTGGTCGCGCTCGAGCCGCAGGGCCACGAGACGAACCCGCCGCCGCGCTACACGGAGGCGACGCTCGTCCGGACGCTGGAGGAGCTCGGGATCGGCCGCCCGTCGACCTACGCGTCGATCATCGGCACGATCCTCGACCGCGGCTACGTGTTCAAGAAGGGCAGCGCGCTCGTCCCCTCGTTCGTCGCGTTCAGCGTCGTCGACCTGCTCAAGGCGCACTTCCAGCGGTACGTCGACTACGACTTCACGGCCGCGATGGAGGACGACCTCGACAAGATCGCGGCGGGCGAGGAGCAGCGCACGCGCTGGCTGCACCGCTTCTACTTCGGCGACGGCTCGCCGGGACTGCACGACCTCGTCGAGGACCTGGGCGCGATCGACGCGCGCGAGGTCAACTCGTTCCGGCTCGCCGACAGCGACATCACGGTGCGCGTCGGCCGCTACGGGCCGTATCTCGAGCGCGGCGAGCAGCGGGCGAACATCCCCGAGGGGATCGCGCCCGACGAGCTGACCGTCGAGAAGGCGGAGGAGCTGCTCGCGCAGCCGTCCGGCGAGCGCGAGCTCGGCGCCGACCCGGAGACGGGCCGCGCGGTCGTCGCGCGCAGCGGCCGCTACGGGCCGTACGTGACAGAGGTGCTCGAGGAGGGCTCGAAGGAGAAGCCGCGCACGGCGTCGCTCTTCAAGAGCATGTCGCTCGACACGATCACGCTCGAGGACGCCCTGCGCCTGCTCTCGCTCCCGCGCGTCGTCGGCGCCGCGCCGGACGGCGAGGAGGTGACGGTCCAGAACGGCCGCTACGGCCCGTACGTGCAGAAGGGCACGGAGTCGCGCTCGCTCGAGTCGGAGGGGCAGCTGTTCACGATCGGGCTCGAGGAGGCGCTGCAGGTGCTCGCGCAGCCGCGGCAGCGCCGCGGGCGCGGGCAGGCGCGGCCGCCGCTCGCCGAGCTCGGAGCGGATCCGGCCAGCGGCCGGAAGATCGTCGTCAAGGAGGGGCGCTTCGGCCCGTACGTCACCGACGGGGAGACGAACGCGAGCCTCCGCACCGGCGACGACCCGGCGGCGCTGACGCAGGAGCGCGCGCTCGAGCTGCTCGCCGAGCGGCGCGCGAAGGGCCCGTCGGCCAAGAAGCGCACGTCACGAAAGCGCGCGTCCTGACCGGTCAACTTTTTCCCGCCGGTCACCGTCGTAGAATGCGAGGCGCGGAATCACGGCGTCCCCGTTCGCGTTTCACCCTGGCAGGGACAGGATTCCGCTCCTAAGGTGAGAAGGCCGTTTTTGACGCCCAGTCGATGCAGGACGAAAGGACTGAGTAGACCCTGACGCAGAACCAGCTGCACGAGTTGCTCGAGACCGACGCGGCGCGCGCGATGGTCGAGACCGCGCAGGAGCGCGGCTATCTCGACCCCGCGGAGCTGGAGGCGTTCACGCTCGAGCTGGACCTCGACGACCAGGACATCGAGGACTTGACGGCGGAGCTCGAGCGCATCGGGCTCGAGATCGCGACGCCCGCCGCCGTCGCCGAGGCCGAGAAGGAGCGCGAGGCGCAGAAGGAGGCCGAGCTCGCCGCCGCAGAGGCCGCGGCCGCGGTCGGCGGCGCCGGCGACAGCCTGCAGCTCTTCCTCGCCGACGTCGGCAAGCACCGTCTGCTGACGGCCGCCGACGAGGTGATCCTCGCGAAGGCGATCGAGCGCGGCGACCCGACGGCGAAGCGCCGCATGATCGAGTCGAACCTCCGGCTCGTCGTCTCGATCGCCAAGGGCTACCGCGGTCTCGGCGTCCCCTTCCTCGACCTGATCCAGGAGGGCACGCTCGGCCTGAACCGCGCGGTCGAGAAGTTCGACTGGCGCCGTGGCTACAAGTTCTCCACGTACGCGACCTGGTGGATCCGCCAGTCGGTGCAGCGCGCCGTCGCGAACCACGCGCGCACGATCCGTGTGCCCGTGCACGTCGTCGAGCGTCAGCAGAAGCTGTCGCGCGCGGCGCGCCGCCTCGAGGTGGAGCTCGGGCGCGAGCCGACGAAGCAGGAGCTCGCGGAGGCGACGGGTCTGCCGATGCAGCACATCGACGAGGCGCTCGGCGCCGCGCACGCGTCCGTCTCGCTCAACCAGACCGTCGGCGCCGACGACGAGGGCGAGCTCGGCGATCTCTTCGCCGACCGCGAGGCGCCGGATCCGTTCGAGGAGGCCGAGGAGTCGCTGCGCCGCCAGGGCGTGCGTCGTGCGCTCGACGCGCTGCCGGAGCGGGAGCGGCGGATCCTCGAGCTGCGCTTCGGCTTCGAGGGCGAGCCGTGGACGCTCGAGGCGATCGGGCACGAGCTCGACCTCACGCGCGAGCGCGTGCGGCAGCTCGAGGGCCAGGCGCTCGCGAGGCTCGGCGCGCTGCGCGACCTCATCCATGTTGCGGCCTGACGGCCGCAACATGGATGACCGAGCGAGGAACTTCGCACTGCCGCGAGCGCGGCCGCGGCAGTGCTTCGTGCTGAACGGCGTTTGTCTCCGTGCGCCGCGCCAACGGCGCGGGCGCGGCGCGGGCCGCGCGCCCGCTCTCGAGGCGCGCTCGTTATCGCGTTGCGATAACTCGCGCTGAGGCGATCGCATCCGCCGTGCGGAGGATCGTCTCCCTGTCCAGGCGGACGATCTTGAGCTCGGGCGGCGGCCTGCGGAGGAAGGTGCCGACGAGGTAGAGCTCGTCGAGGTCGCCGGGCTCGTCCTCGCGCAGCGCGCGGCGGGCGGCGGCGAGGCCGGCCTCGACCTCCAGGTGCGCGCCGCCGCCGGGCGGCAGCGTCCGCTCCGCGCAGACGCGTCCGCCGGCGACGAAGAACGCGCGCACGTGCCCCGGCTCGAGCGCCGGCGCGAGCACGCAGCGCTCGACGGCCCGCATGCGCGCGAGCCGGTCGAGCTCGCGGCACACGCGCTCGAGCGCCTGCACGCGGTCGCGCTGCCGGGCGGCGTCCTCGCAGCGCCGCGCGTCCTCGAGCACGGCGAGCCGCCGTCGCAGCCGCGGCAGCGCGCGCGCCGGGGCCGCGAGCTCCTCCGGCAGCAGCGCCCGCGCCGCGAGCTGCGCCCGCCGACGCGAGCGGATCGGCCCAAGTAACAGCCTGTTACTTGCGGGCTTCGTCGAGGCGACGACGGCGT
>DASSSR010000077.1:0-11598 GCA_035708345.1 Gaiellaceae bacterium | reverse complement strand
TCGGCGCCGAGCTTCTGCTCCAGCAGCGACGCGAGCTCGCCCGACTCGGCCAGCTCCTGCGTGATGTCGGCGCCGCCGACGAGCTCGCCCTTGACGAAGACCTGCGGGATCGTCGGCCAGCCCGACACCTCCTGCAGCTCCGCCCGGATCGCCGGGTCGGGGAGGATGTTCACCGCCGTCACCGGCGCCCCCGCCTCGCGCAGCGCGCGTAGCGCCCGGTCGGAGTTGCCGCACATCACGAACTGCGGCGTGCCCTTCATGAAGAGCGCCACCGGCTCGTCGTCGATCACCTTCTTGATGTTGTCCGCCAGCTCGCTCACGTCGTTCCTCTCGTCTTGATCCGCAACTCGTGGATGGTGCCGTCGCTCAGCGGCTCCGCGAGCGCCTCGTTGACGCGGCGGTGCTGGTCGAGCAGCGACAGCCCGTTCAGGCTGGGCGCCGAGACGGTCACCTGGAAGTGGTCGCCGCCGCCGGTCCGGTCCAGGACGTGCAGCTCCTCCGCATCGGGGAACGCGTCACGGAGCAGGGATTCCAGGCGCTCGACGGCCACGGCGCCATCGTAATGGCGCCGCGGCCGTCTGGAGCGTGGCGATCCGCGCAGCGGCTACGCGGTCGCCGGCACGAGCTCCGGCTGCGGCCGCCGGCGCTCGTAGCTGGGGCCGTAGCCGAACGCCTTGGCCAGCAGCGCGCCGCTCGCCAGCCCCGCCTTCTGCAGCCACGCCGGGACGTACGGCGCCCGGCTGTCGGCGAAGTGGGCGTTGGCGATCGCGGCGAGCCGCAGCGGGCTCGGCATCCCGCGGCCGTTCAGCTTGCCGTCGGCGCCGAGCGCGAACAGCGTCTCGATGAACCGCTCGAACTCGAGCGCCGGCGCGACGGTGCAGCGGAACGTGACGGGATACGCGGTCGCGTTCCAGAACTTGTGCACCCGGCCGGGCTCGACCGTGACGACGTCGCCGGCCTGCGCGACGACCCGGTCGCGGCCCGCCCGCAGCGAGAGCTCGCCCGAGATCACCTCGAACGTCTCCGACTGGTACGGGTGGACGTGCGCCATCGGCACGCCGCCGCCCGGCTCGACCGTGCACTCGATCAGCGTGTACGCGCCGTCGGTCTGCTCCGCGGCCTCGAGAAACGCGATCGTCTCGCCCGTCGCCTCGTTGGCGAGGACGTCTCCTGGCTGAATCACTGCGGTAACCTCCTGCGTGTCCGGTGGGCATCAGGCGCTGGATGCGAGTGGCAGCTCTCTCCAGCGCCCGCCCATCGTCCACCGCACGCGGGTATCGGCGCCTCGTGGGGCACCCCCAAGGTTGTCCCTACCCTTACCGGCGTGGACGAGCTCGGGCTCTTCCCGTTGGGGATCGTGCTGCTGCCGACGGAGCAGGTGCCGCTCCACATCTTCGAGCCGCGCTACCGCGAGCTGATCGGCGAGTGCATCGAGGAGGGACGCGAGTTCGGGCTCGTCTACGCGGACGAGGACGGCATCCGCGAGCTCGGCACGCGCGCGCGCGTCGCCGCCGTGCTCGAGCGCTTCGACGACGGCCGCCTGAACGTCGTCGTCACCGGCGGCGAGCGCTTCGTCGTCGAGCGGCTGACGAAGGGCCGCACGTTCATGACCGCCGAGGTGGACGGCGTCGTCGACGAGAGCGGCGAGGCCGACGCCGAGACGCGCGCGACGGCGGCCGGCGCCTTCCGCGCCCTCGCGGCGCTCGCGGGCGCGGACACCGACGTCGACGAGGAGGCGCCGGAGCTCTCCTTCGCGCTCGCCGCGCAGGTCGAGCTGCCGCCCGACTCCAAGCAGCGGCTGCTCGAGTCACGCTCCGAGCAGGAGCGGCTCGAGCTCGTCGCCGAGCTGCTCGACGCCGCGCGGAGGACGCTGATCGCGACGAGAGAGCTGAGCGAGAAGGCCAAGCGGAACGGCCACCGCTAGCGACTAGCGGTGGTGCGCGAGGAACTCGAGCAGGTCGGAGCGCGTCAGCACGCCGATCGGCTTGCCCTCGTCGGCGACGACGATCGCGTTGCCGCCGCCGGTGAGCGACTGGAACACCTCGTCGACGCTCGACGACGCCTCGACCGCGGCGAGCGGCGGCTGCATCGCCGACGCGACGTCGGCGTGCAGGACGTCCGGGTCGGTGAACACGCGCTCGAGCAGCGCGCGGTCCTGCAGCGAGCCGATCACGTCGGCGAGCGACTCTGATGAGCCGTCGCGCACGACGGGCACCTGCGAGATGCCGTAGCGCTGCATGACGTCGATCCCCTCGCCGACCTTCTGGTGCGCGGCGACCGTGATCAGCGCCGGCACGTCGCCGCCGTGCTTCGCGCGCAGGATCTCCTCCACCGACGGCACCGGCGCGTGCCGCTCGACGAAGCCGTGCTCGAGCATCCAGTTGTCGTCGTAGATCTTCGACAGGTAGCTGCGCCCGGAGTCGGGGATCATCGTCAGCACGCGCTTCCCCGCCCCGAGCCGCTGCGCGACCTGGTGCGCGGCGTAGAGCGTCGTCCCGGCCGAGCCGCCGGCGAGGATCCCCTCCTCGCGCGCGAGCCGCCGCGACCAGAGGAACGAGTCGCGGTCGCCGACGCGGATCCACTCGTCGACGACGTCGGGGTCCATCGTCTCCGGCCAGGTGTCCTTGCCGATCCCCTCGACCAGGTACGGATGGACGCCGCTCTCGTCGTGCGCCGTGTAGACCGACCCCTCGGGATCGGCGCCGACGACCAGCACGTGCGGCGCGTGTTCCTTGAAGTAGCGGCCGACGCCGCTGATCGTCCCGCCCGTCCCGACCGAGATGACGACGGCGTCGATCTCGCCGCCGGTCTGCTCGAGGATCTCCGGCCCGGTGCGCTCGTAGTGCGAGCGCGGGTTGTTCATGTTCGAGTACTGGTCGGGCTTGAAGCCGCCCGGGATCTCCTCCGCGAGCCGCGACGAGACGGAGTAGTACGACTCCGGCGAGTCGTGCTCGACCGCGGTCGGCGTGATCACCACCTCGGCGCCGTAGGCGCGCAGGAGCGAGATCTTCTCCTGGCTCATCTTGTCCGGCATCACGAAGATGCAGCGGTAGCCCTTCACCGCCGCCGCGATCGCGAGCCCGACGCCGGTGTTGCCGGAGGTCGGCTCGACGATCGTCCCGCCGGGCTTCAGCTTCCCCTCGCGCTCGGCCGCCTCGATCATCGGCAGCCCGATCCGGTCCTTGACGGAGCCGCCCGGGTTCAGGTACTCGAGCTTGGCGAGCAGCTGGGCGCCGCCGGGCGGGGTCAGCTTGTCGAGCCGGACGATCGGCGTCGCGCCGACGAGCTCGAGGACGGTGGGGTACTCCCGGGCCACGACGGCGAAGCCTAGCCGGGTACGACCACCGCCTCCTCGGGGTGCTCCAGCTCCCGCCCGCGCACGAGCACGAACGCGAGCAGCGCGCCTGCGGCTCCGAAGGCGGCGATCACCCAGAAGGCGAGGCGGAAGCCGCTGGTCAGCGCCGTGGCCGGATCGTGGCCCGTGTGCAGCAGCGTGCGCATGTGCGTGAACGTGATCGTCGAGGCGATCGCGACGCCGAGCGCGCCGCCGATCTGCTGCGCCGTGTTGATCAGCCCCGACGCGAGCCCGGCCTCGTGGTGCTCGACGCCGGCGAGCGCGGCGATCGAGATCGGGATGAACGAGAAGGCCATCCCGAACGCGACGAGCAGGTAGCCCGGGAGCAAGTCGGACGCGTAGTGACCGTGCACCGGGATCTGCGAGTAGAAGAGCATCCCGGCGGTGATCAGCGCGAGCCCGGCGCAGAGGACCGGGCGCACGCCGACGCGCGTGACGAGCGCCTGCGAGACGCCCGCGACCGGGATGATCGTCCCCGCCGTGGCGAGGAACGTGACGCCCGCCTTCAGCGCCGAGTAGCCGAGCACCTGCTGCACGTACAGCGTCAGCAGGAAGAAGTTCGAGAACACGACGGCGCCGAGCAGGAAGCCGCACACGTTCGCGCCCAGCACGGTATGGATGCGGAAGATCCGGAAGGGCATCATCGGCGCGGCGGTGCGGCGCTCGACGACGACGAACGTCGCCAGCAGCGCCGCTGCGGCGAGGAGGAAGCCGATCGTCCGGCCGCTGCCCCAGCCGACGTCCGGCGCCTTCGAGATGCCGTAGACGAGCAGCGCCAGCGCGCTCGTGATCGCGGCCGCGCCGGGGAAGTCGAACCCGTGCAGGCCGGGGATCCTGCTCTCGCGCACGACCGTGCGCGTCAGCGCGAGCACGGCGACGCCGACCGGCACGTTGACGAAGAAGATCCACTCCCAGCCCGCGTACTTCGTCAGGATCCCGCCGAAGAGGACGCCGGCCGCGGCGCCGCTGCCGCCCATCGCGCCCCAGATGCCGAGCGCCTTGTTGCGCTCCGCGCCCTCGTCGAACGTCGTCGTGATGATCGAGAGCGTCGCGGGCGAGACGATCGCGGCGCCCACGCCCTGCACGGCGCGGGCGGCGACGAGCACGCCGATCGAGCCGGCGAGCCCGCAGACGAGCGAGGCGACCGAGAAGAGCGCGATCCCGCTCATGAACATCCGCCGCCGCCCGAGCAGGTCGCCCGCGCGGCCGCCGAGCAGCAGGAAGCCGCCGAAGCTGATCGCGTACGCGGTCACGACCCACTGCAGGCTCTCGTCCGAGACGTGCAGCGACGTCTTGATCGACGGGAGCGCGACGTTGACGATCGAGACGTCGAGCACCGTCATGAACATCGCGACGCAGACGAGCGCCAGCGCCTGCCAGCGGCGGGGGTCGGGCATCGCCCGACTATTGCGCGACCGGTGCCCGCTTGCAAGGCGGGCACCGGTCGTCGCTCCGATCAGTGGGACAGCGCCGCCACGTAGGCCGGGGGGTTCGGCGTGCCCCAGCCGGTGGTCATGTCGTAGCCGCCGAGGACGGGCCAGCCCGCAACGGGATCCCACGTCACCGGCAGGCCGTCGCCGTTGTAGTCGAACATCCGGTTCGTGCCCAGGTCGCCGCTGATGATGCTCGTCGACCCCTGCCGCACCGGCACCACGTCGGTGAACGCCGACGGGTTGGCGTAGATCGCCGGGTTGATGTTGCCGAGCGGGTGCCCGGCCTTCTCCACGGCGAGCGCCGTCAGCGCCGCGACCTGCGGCGAGGCCGCGCTCGTGCCGCCGTACACGTGCCAGCCGACGCGGTCGGTCTGCGGGAAGAACGACGTGTAGACGAGCACGCCGCCGTTCACCGACGCGTTCCACGCGACGTCGGGGACGAGGCGGTGGTTGCCCGCGCCCGGCAGGACGCCCGTCTGCCACGCCGGCCGCGGATAGAGGACGCTCGGCCCGCCGCCGGTCGCGCACGGGCACCACGACTCGTTCCAGACGACGTTCTGCGCGCCGTCGTTCGTGTACTGGAAGTACGCCGGGTTGTAGTCGCCGTCCGGCGTGAACGCGACGTCGCTCTGCGGGTCCCACGTCCAGCCGTACTGGAGCTGCGTGCCGCCGACCGCGGTCACGTACGGGCTCGAGGCCGGCCAACCGTCGGTCGGGTATCCGTAGTAGACGCTGTCGCGCTGCTGCTTCGACACGCCGAGCGACCCCTCGTCGCCCGAGGAGGCGAAGAACGTGTCGCCCCTCGCGACGCCCTTCGCGAAGACGGCGTCGAACTTCTTCGTCGGCTGGTTCGTCGCGCCGCCGAACGTCTGCTCGGTGACGCCGAAGCTCATCGAGAACACCGTTCCGGCCGGATACGTGTCGATCGCGTCGGAAATCGCCTTGAAGAGGTTCGGGAAGCCCTGCACGCCCTCCGTCTCCGCCGGCGGAACGCCGAGCAGGACGATGTGGGCGAGCGGCGCGATCGCGTACGACCACTCGATGTCGAGCGCGGCCTCGCCGGCCCAGCCCTCCGCGCCGCTCGAGCCGGACTGCCCGTTGCCGACGTTCTTGTAGTTCGGCGCCCCGTTCGGGTAGACCGCGGTGAAGTTCGGATCCGGCAGGCCCGGGAAGAAGGCGTCGTGGAACGCCTGCAGGTCCTGGGCTCCGGTCGGCTCGCCGTACGAGTCGACGAGGACGATCGTCTGGCCCTCGCCGAGCAGGCCGAGCCGGTCGACGCCGTAGGCCGCGCGGATCTGCGCGGGCGAGTAGCAGTGCAGCCACGCATACGTGTGCACCGGCGGCGGCGACGTGCAGGCCGGGGTCGTGGCGTCCCCGGCGGCGTCGCGCGCCTGCACCGCTGCGGAGGCCGCCGAGGCAGCGGCGAGCGCCGCCAGCCCTGCGGCCAGCAGTGGGAAGAGCTTGCTCACGTGCTTCCCCCTTTTCGAGAGACTGCCTCCCCCTCGGAGGCTGCCGGGGTTATAACGCAGCGCGGACGAAGCGCGCCGAGACGGCGGCGCTCCCGGAGACCCGGCACGCGGCCCGGCCCGTGCAGGCGCCGCTCCAGCCGGCGAAGCGCCAGCCGCGGGCGGCGACCGCCGCGAGGCGCACCGTCCGCGGCGTGAAGGACACGCGGCAGACGCCGGGGCAGTCGACGCCGACGGGCGTGCTGTGGACGCGGCCGCGTCCGCGCACCGAGACCGTGACGCGCAGCGGCGCGCGCACGAAGAGCGCCGTCGCCGCGGTCGGCCCGCCGACGCGGAGCGTGCAGGAGCTCACGTGCCCGGAGCAGGCGCCGCTCCAGCTGTCGAAGGCCCAGCCGGCCGCCGCCACCGCCTGCACCGAGACGCTCTCGCCCTCGTCGAGCGGCAGCGCGTCGCAGCCGCCGCCGCAGGGGAGCAGGCTCTTGCCGGTGCTCGCGGCGAGCGTGCCGCCGCCGGCGACCGCGAGCGAGACGGGCTGCTGCGGCAGGTGGGTCAGCCAGTCGGAGTTGCGGACGTCCCACCACGTGCCGGCGTGGGCGTAGTAGTCGTCGCGGCCGACGTCGAGCACGACCGCGTCGAGCGTCGTGTCCGGCGCGAGGAACGGATACATGACGTCGCTCGGGTCGTCGCAGGCGTGCGAGCCCGTGCCGTCGCACAGGTGCGGCGCCTCGTCGGGGACGGCGCCGAGGTTGTGCAGGAGCTCGTGCGCGGCCACCTGCGCGCTCGCGCTGCTCCCGACCGGCGTCAGCCCGCAGCCCGAGTCGAGGTAGACGTAGGCGATCCCGGTGTCGCCGCCGGTGCGGTCGGCGAGGTAGTCCGTCTCGCCGCACACGTCGCCGTCGAAGGTGCGCCCGTCGTAGTAGACGACCGTCTTCTGCGTCGGCGGGAAGAGCCCGGCGAGGTCGCGGTCGAGGCGCTGTGCCGTGCCGGTCGGGCGGATGTACGCGGTGGCCGGGCTCGGCAGCCGCACGAAGCCGATGTCGAGCGATCCGAACGTCGACGTGCAGCCGGGGAACGGGTAGCGGTCGAAGCGCGGCGCCCGCGTCGGGTCCTGCGCGCGCCACCAGCCGTCGATCCACGCCGCGTCGGTGGCGATCCCCGAGGCGACGGCCGCGAAGTCGTCGACGCCGTCGGCGGGGATCGCGTAGACGAAGCGAATCTGGTCCGGCGACGCGACGTCCAGGTCGGGAACGCGGTCCTGGGTCACCTCGCCGTTTCCGCACCACACGACGGGGTCGGGCGCCGCGGCGGCTGCGGCGGGGAACGCGAGCGCGCAGACGAGCACGAGCAGGACGCGCTTCACGGCTAGTGGCGGAAGTGGCGGCGTCCCGTGAAGGCCATCGCCGCGCCGGCGTCCGCGACGGCGGCGACGACCTCGTCGTCGCGCCGGGAGCCGCCGGGCTGCACGACCGCGCCCACGCCCGCGTCGAGCGCGAGCTGCGGGCCGTCGGCGAAGGGGAAGAAGGCGTCGGAGGCGAGCACGGCGCCGCGCAGGTCGTGGCCGAAGCCCTGCGCCTTCTCGACGGCGATGCGGACGGCGTCGACGCGGCTCATCTGACCGGCGCCGATCCCGATCGTGGCGAGGTCCTTGACGATCACGATCGCGTTCGAGGAGACGTGCTTGCAGACGCGCCAGGCGAAGACGAGGTCGCCCCACTGCCGCTCGTCGAGCTCGCCGGCGACGAGCTGCCAGCCGTCGCGGTCCTCGATCTCGCCGTCGGGGTCCTGCACGAGCATGCCGCCGAGCACCCGCTTGTAGTGACGCGCGTCGCCGCTCGTCCGCCGGCGCTCGTGGTCGACGAGGAGGCGGACGTTCTTCCGCTGCCGCAGCGACTCGAGCGCACGGTCGGAGTAGCCGGGGGCGAAGAGGACCTCGACGAACTGCTCCGCGAGCTTCGCGCCGAGCGCGTCGTCGACGTCGCGGTTGACGACGACGATGCCCCCGTACGCCGACGTCGGGTCGGAGGCGAGCGCCTTGTCGTACGCCTCCTCGACGGTCGCGCCGACGCCGACGCCGCACGGGTTCGCGTGCTTGACGATCACGCACGCCGGCAGCGCGAACTCGCGTGCGAGCATGCGGGCGCCGGAGAGGTCGTTCAGGTTGTTGAAGGACAGCTCCTTCCCGTGCAGCTGCTCGACGCGCGCTAGCAGGTGCGTGCGCGCGCCGCGCTCGCAGTAGTAGGCGGCGCGCTGGTGCGGGTTCTCGCCGTACGAGAGGTCGAGCCGCTTGTCGAGCGCGAGCACGAGCGTGTCCGGGAACGGCTCGCGGTCGGCGAACCACGAGGCGATCGCCGCCTCGTACGCGGCCGACGTCGCAAAGGCCTCGGCGGCGAGCTCCCGCCGCGTCTCGGCGGAGAGCGCGCCGTGCGCGCGCAGCTCGTCGAGCACGAAGCCGTAGCGCTCCGGCCGGCACAGCGGCGCGCAGTGCGCGAAGTTCTTCGCCGCGCCGCGCAGCATCGACGGGCCGCCGATGTCGATCATCTCCACCGCCTCCGCCTCGTTGACGCCGTGCCGCGCCGCCACCTGCTCGAACGGGTAGAGGTTGATGCAGACGAGGTCGAACGCCTCGATCCCGTGCTCCTCGAGCGTCGCGACGTCGTCGGCGCGGTCGCGCCGCGCGAGGATGCCGGCGTGGATGCGCGGGTGCAGCGTCTTGACGCGGCCGCCGAGCATCTCCGGGAACTCCGTCAGCGACTCGACGCGCGCCACCTCGAGGCCGAGGCTCTCCAGGTGCGCGGCCGTGCCGCCGCTCGCGACGAGCTCCCAGCCGAGCCCGGCGAGGCCGCGCGCGAGCTCGTCGACGCCCGTCTTGTCGTAGACCGAGATCAGCGCGCGCACAGGAGCCCCTCGATCGCCTGCGGGAGCAGCCGGTGCTCGACCTGCTTGATCCGCGCGTGCAGCGTCTCGACGGTGTCGCCGTCGTGCACCGCCACCCGCTCCTGCAGCAGGATCGGTCCGGTGTCGACGCCCTCGTCGACGACGTGCACGGTCACGCCCGACTCGGCGACGCCCGCCGCGAGCTGGTCGGCGACCGCGTGCGCGCCGGGGAAGTCCGGCAGCAGCGAGGGGTGGACGTTGATCACGCGGCCCGGGAAGCGGCCGAGGAACGCCGGCGTCAGGATGTGCATGTAGCCGGCGAGGACGACGAGCTCGACGCCCTGAGCCTCGAGCCAGGCGGCCATCGCGGCGTCGCGCTCGGCGCGCGAGGCGTACTCGGCCAGCTCGAAGGCGGCGGTGGGGAGACCGGCGGCCCGCGCGAGCGCGGGCGCGCCGGCCCTGTTGCTCGCGACCGCGCGCACGGGCAGCTCCGCGTCGAGCAGCGCCTGCAGGTTCGTGCCCGCGCCGCTGACGAGCACGCCGATCACGCCGCCGTCAGCTCCCCGATCACGAGCGCGCCCGGCGGCGCCTCCGGGACGACGGCGACCATGCCGATGCCGAGGTTGAACACGCGACGGCCCTCTTCCTCGCCGACGCCGTGCTCCGCCAGCCAGTCGAACACCGGCGGCCGCTCCCACGCGTCCCAGTCCACGTGCGCGTGCACGCCGTCGGGGAGCACCCGCCCGAGGTTGCCGAGCAGGCCGCCGCCCGTGACGTGGGCGAGCGCCTTCACGTCGGCGCGGGCGCGCAGGTCGCGCACCTCGTGCAGGTAGAGCCGGTGCGGCGCGAGCAGCAGGTCGGCGTCGAAGTCGTCGTCGCCGACGATCGCGCGCACGAGCGAAAAGCCGTTCGTGTGGATCCCGTCCGAGGGGAAGCCGACGAGCACGTCGCCGGGCGCGCAGCGCGTGCCGTCGACCACGGCGTCGCGGTCGACGACGCCGACGCAGGTGCCGGCGAAGTCGAGCTCCTGCTCGCGATAGACGCCCGGCAGCTCCGCCGTCTCGCCGCCGATCAGCAGCACGCCCGCCTCGCGGCAGACCGCGGCGGCGCCCTCGACGAGCTCCGCGACCTGCTCGAGGTCGATCCGGGCGGCCGCGACGTAGTCGAGCAGGAAGAGCGGCTCCGCGCCGCTGCAGAGCACGTCGTCGATGCAGTGCGCGGCGAGGTCCATCCCCGCCCAGCGCAGGCGGCCGGCGCGGCGGGAGAGCAGCAGCTTCGAGCCGACGCCGTCGGTGGAGGCGGCGAGGAGGCGGCGCCCGTCGAGCGGGAAGAGCCCGGCGAAGTGGCCGAAGCCGCGGGCGCCGGTCGACTCGACGGCGGCGCGCAGACGTTCGACGACCGAGTCGGCGGTCGCGAGCGAGACCCCGGCGGCGGCGTACGTGCGGGCCTCCTCCGTCAAGGATCCGAGTCTATGGCCTTCGTCAGACGAAGAGCTCGGCGTGCAGCTGGGGGCGCCCCTGCGGCCCGCCGGGCACGAAGCGGACGAGCGTCTCGCCGACCTCGACGTCGGCGCCGATCCGGTCGCAGTCGAGCACGTGGGCGAGCGCCTCCGCCTTCGCCTCCGGGTCGTCCGCCTTCAGGTGCAGCTCCGACAGCCGCAGCCGGTCCTCCTGCTCGAGCAGCTCGTCGATCCAGTCGCGCGGCGGGTGCAGCTCGAGCCGGTAGCCGGCGTCGGTGGAGACGAACGTCCGCCTGCCGCCGTGCTCCTGCACGCGCAGCTCGGACTCCTCGGCGCGCGCGAGCGCGCTCTCGAACTCCTCGTCGTCGAGCGCGAGCCCGAGATGGTCGACGCGCGGCAGCGGCCACTGGCCCGGCTGGACGACCACGTTGACGGCGCCGAGCTCGAGCTCCGACAGCCGCAGCTTGAAGCCCATCGCGTCGAGCTCCGTCCACGAGAGCCCGGACTCGTACGAGGTCAGGTCCTCGCCGATCCGGCCGTGGCGCGCGACGAGCTCGAAGCCGAGCTTGCCGACGTAGCGGGCCTCGACCTCGCGGACGCGGCTCGTGACGAGGTGGTAGTGGAAGAGGTGCACCGACGGGCCATGGTAGGAGGACTCGCCCGGCGCGCGCCGAAGGCAGCTCGCCGCGATGGGCGTGAACCACGTCGACCTCGTCGTCTCCTCGGTCGAGCGCAGCCTGCCCTTCTACCGCGAGCTGCTCGGCCCGCTCGGCTGGCACCGGCTGAGCGAGGTGGAGGGCGAGCGCGGCGAGACGATCTGGTACGTCGGCGGCCCCGCCTGCTCGCTCGGCCTGCGCGAGGCGCAGACGCGGGGACGACCGTCGACCGCTACGCGCTCGGCCTGCACCATCTGGCGTTCGACGCGGCGTCTCGCGCCGTGGTCGACGAGCGCGCGGCCTGGCTGCGCGAGACGGGCGCCCGGCTCGAGAGCGAGCCGCAGGAATACGGCTA
>DASSSR010000076.1:0-17832 GCA_035708345.1 Gaiellaceae bacterium | reverse complement strand
CCGTTCGCCTTGACCGAGCGCTCGCCCTGGTACCAGGCGGCGAGGGCGAGGTGCTCGTCGCCGTTGAAGACGCCGAGCAGGTGGTGCAGGTACGCGAGGCCGACGTGGATGTTCCCGTCGGGGCCGTGGTCTGCGACCTTGTGGCCGATCAGCACGTCCTCGACGTACGACCACGTCGACGGCAGCAGCTGCATGACGCCCTGGGCGCCGACCGACGAGACCATCGAGTTGTTGTAGCCGGACTCCATCCACGCGAGCGCGTGCGCGAGGCTCGCGTCGATCCCGTAGTAGCCCGCCCACTTGTCGAGCAGCTCGCGCACCGTGCCCGCGTTCGTCGCGGCGGCCGCGGTCGGCTGCACGTGCACGATCGCGGGCAGGCGCAGATGCGTCCCGATCAGCAGCGGCTTCGCCGGATCGAGCCTGTTCAGCCGCGCGAGCCTGCCGAGCGTCGTGTGGTGGCGCTTCGCGATCGCCGTCAGCGAGTCGCCCGGACGCACGACGTACCGCGGCAGCTTCAGCGTGTGCACGGCGCGCACGGGCACGCGCGACTGCAGGCCGAGCGCGGCGAACGTCTTCGGCCCGGCGACGCCGTCCGCGGTCAGGTGCAGCTGCCGCTGGTAGCGGCGCAGCCCGGCGACGGTCGGCCCGTCCATGTACGCGTTGATCGGCACGTGCACGCCGTGCTTGTTGAGCAGGAACTGCAGGACGGAGACGTCCCAGCCGAACGCGCCGCGTGCGAGCGGGCGCGAGCCGAAGAGCGGGCGGCCGAGCGGGCCGAGCGCGCGACGCGTCGCGAGGTCGGCGATTCCCGTGGTGCGCAGGCCGTGCACGCGCTGGAACGTGCGCACGGCCGCGACCGTGCGCGGCCCGACGATCGCGTCGATCGAGCCGAGATAGAGCCCTTGCGCACGAAGTGCGACCTGGAGGCCCGCGTGCTGTGGATTGACGGCAGCGCCCGCAGTTGCAGCCGCCGCCCAGGCTGCTGCGAGCGCCCCCGCGAATGCGAGACGGAAGCGCATGACCCCAGGACTACGCCTTCGAAGTTAGAATCCCTCCCCGTGCGCCGCGGATTCGTCCTCGCGCTCGTCGCGCTCGCCGCCGCGGGGTCTGCGATAGCCGCCAACCCGAAGCAGAGCGGCGTGCCGACGCTCCTCTTCCCCGTCGCCGGCCCGACGACGTACCAGGACGACTTCGGCCAGCCGCGCGGCGACGGCCCGCCGCATCCCGGCAACGACCTGCTCGCGACGAAGAAGACGCCGGTGATCGCGGTCGAGAGCGGCAAGGTGAAGTTCTGGACGACGTCCGCGACCGCCGGCTGCATGCTCTACCTCTACGGCGACAGCGGGACGATGTACGAGTACATCCACCTGAACAACGACGTGACGATGAAGAACGACAACCGCGGCAAGTGCGTCGCGGGCACGGCGTACGCGAAGGGGTTGAAGGACGGCGCCCGCGTGACCGCGGGGCAGCAGATCGGCTACGTCGGCGACTCCGGCGATGCGAACGGGATCCATCCGCACCTGCACTTCGAGGTGCACCCGAACGGCGGCGCCGCGGTCGACCCGTACCCGTACCTGCAGAGCGCGCAGCACCTGCTCTTCTTCGCGAAGCTCGGCTCGCCGTTCACGCTCGCGCTGAAAGGGACGGTCGTCGGCTCCACCGACACGTCGCTGAGCGTGCAGCTGACGTCGCTGCAGGCGTTCCCGATGCGGCTGTCGCTGAAGAAGCTGACGCAGACCGTGACGCTGAACGTGCCGGCGAGCGCGGTGGTGCTGCCGGCGGCCTCGCGGCAGCTGAGCGCCGACGTCGGCCAGAGCGTGACCGTCTGGACGCAGCCGGCCGTGACGTCGTTGAAGGCGATGCTCGGCGCCGACGGCGCGCTCGGCGCCGCGCTCGTCCAGGTCGGCTAGCGCCCGACGAAGCTCGGCCGGCGCTTCTCGACGAAGGCGGTCAGGCCTTCCTTCGCGTCCTCCGACGCGAACAGCTCGCCGAACTCGTTCGCCTCGGTCTCGAGGCCGCCGGAGTGGTCGACGCCGAGCGTCAAGTTGCAGAGCCGCTTCGCGAGCGAGAGCGCGACCGGGCTCTTCCGCGCCAGCTCATGCGCCGTCTCGAGCGCCCGCTCGAGCACGGGATCGGCGACGGCGTTGACGAGGCCGATGCGAAGCGCCTCCCCGGCGTCGATCGTCCGCCCCGTGTAGACCAGCTCCTTCGCGACGCCGAGGCCGCAGATGCGGGCGAGGCGCTGCGTGCCGCCCCAGCCGGGGACGATGCCGAGGTTGATCTCGGGCTGGCCGAGCTTCGCCCGCGACGACGCGTAGCGGATGTCGCACGCGAGCGCGAGCTCGCAGCCGCCGCCGAGCGCGAAGCCGTTGACCGCGGCGATCGTCGGCTTCGGCATGGTCTCGAGCAGCCGCCCGGCCTCGTGGCCGAGGCTGCCCCAGCCCTTCGCCTGCTCCGGGTCGAGGCCGCTCATGTACTTGATGTCGGCGCCGGCGACGAACGCCTTCTCGCCCGCGCCGGTGAGGACGACCGCGCGCACCTCCCGGTCGTCCGCCAGCCCGGCGAGCCGGTCGCGCAGCTCGGTCAGCGTCCGGACGTCGAGCGCGTTCAGCGCGTCCTGCCGGTCGATCGTGACGACGGCGACGCCCGCGTCGCGCGAGACGTCGATCACGCCGGAACCGCGCCCTGCAGGAACTCGACGATCTCCCTCGTCGCCGCGCCCGGCCCGAACACCGCCGCCACCCCCTGCTGCCTCAGCTCGTCGGCGTCGTCCTGCGGGATCGTGCCGCCGACGACGACGAGCACGTCCTCGGCGCCGTTGTCGCGCAGCAGCTCCATGATCCGGGGCACGAGCGTCATGTGCGCGCCGGAGAGGATCGAGATGCCGACCGCGTCGGCGTCCTCCTGGATCGCCGTCTCGACGATCTGCTCCGGCGTCTGGTGCAGCCCCGTGTAGATCACCTCCATGCCGGCGTCGCGCAGCGCGCGCGCGATGATCTTCGCGCCGCGGTCGTGCCCGTCGAGGCCCGGCTTCGCGACGACGATCCTGATCTTCCCGGCCATCGCGGCTGAGTCTAGAAGACCGGCGTCTCGCGCCAGACGCCCCACACCTCGCGGAGCGCGTCGCACATCTCGCCCATGGTCACGAACGCGCGCGAGGCGTCCATGATCGGCTCCATCAGGTTGCGGTCGTCGCGCGCCGCGTCCTCCTTCAACCGCGCGAGCGCGGACTCGACGGCGGCGGAGTCGCGGCGCGCCCGCAGCGCCTGGACGCGCTCGACCTGCTTGCGCTCGAGTGCCGGGTCGATGCGCAGGATCTCGAGCGGCTGCTCCTCCTCGACCTGGTAGCGGTTGACGCCGACGACGACGCGCTGCCGCTGCTCGACCTCGCGCTGGTAGCGGAACGAGGCCTCCGCGATCTCGCGCTGGAAGAAGTTCTCCTTGATCGCCGCGACGACGCCGCCCAGCTTCTCGATCCGGTCGAAGTAGTCGTACGCCTGCCGCTCCAGCTCCGAGGTCAGCGTCTCGAGGTAGTAGGAGCCGCCGAGCGGGTCGATCGTGTTGACGACGCCCGTCTCGTGCGCGATCACCTGCTGCGTCCGCAATGCCAGCCGCACCGCGTGCTCGGTCGGCAGCGCCAGCGCCTCGTCGAAGGAGTTCGTGTGCAGCGACTGCGTCCCGCCGAGCACCGCCGCCAGCGCCTCGATCGCCGTCCGGATCAGGTTCACCTCCGGCTGCTGCGCCGTCAGCGACACCCCCGCCGTCTGCGTGTGGAAGCGCATCAGCCACGAGCGCGGGTTCTTCGCCCCGTAGCGCTTCCGCATCTGCGTCGCCCAGATCCGCCGCGCCGCCCGGTACTTGGCGATCTCCTCGAAGAAGTCGAGATGGGCGTTGAAGAAGAAGGACAACCGCGGCGCGAACTCGTCGACGTCGAGGCCGCGCTCGACGCACGCCTCCACGTACGCGAACCCGTCCGCGAGCGTGAACGCCAGCTCCTGCGCCGCCGTCGAGCCCGCCTCCCGGATGTGGTAGCCCGAGATCGAGACCGGGTGCATCAGCGGCATCTCCCGCGCGCACCACTCGATCATGTCCACCACCAGCCGCATCGACGGCTCCGGCGGGAAGATCCACTCCTTCTGCGCGATGTACTCCTTGAGGATGTCGGTCTGCACCGTCCCGCGCAGCTCCGCCAGCGGCACCCCCTGCCGCTCGCCCACGCACGCGTAGAACGCGAGCAGCATCGCCGCCGGCGAGTTGATCGTCATCGACGTCGACACCGACTCGAGCGGGATCCCCTCGAACAGCGTCAGCATGTCGTCGAGCGAGTCGACCGCCACCCCCTCCCGGCCCACCTCGCCGAGCGAGCGCGGGTTGTCCGAGTCGTAGCCCATCAGCGTCGGCATGTCGAAGGCCGTCGACAGCCCCGTCTGCCCGTGCTCGAGCAGGTAGCGGAACCGCTCGTTCGTCTCCTCCGCCGTCCCGAACCCCGCGAACTGGCGCATCGTCCACAGCCGGCCGCGGTACATCGACGGGTAGACCCCGCGCGTGAACGGATACACGCCCGGGAAGCCCAGCTCCCCCGCCTCGACGTTGTCCTCCGTGTACAGCGGCTCGTTCTCGACCCCCGAGATCGTCGAGAACACCTCCCCCTGCCGCTCCGGCTTCGCCTCGTAGAGGTCCTGCCGCCAGCGGTCGGTGTCGGTCTGGGTGCGCGGGTCCTCGGCCGTCGCCATGAGCAGGATTCTAGGCGCGGCGCCGTATCACCCGATCGGGCGATGCCCGGCTCACCAGACCGGGGGATCTTTGCCCGAACAACCGGACCACCCTATTGACCGGTCCGGGTGAAGCCGATAGAAGCTTTGTCGATTGTGCGGCGTCGATCCGAGCCCGGGAGAGGGGTCGGATCGCAAATTCACGGAAGGCGGGACACCGCCGGAGCCCCGCGGCTCGGCCGCCGCGCGGCTCGGACAAGGAGCGGGTACCTCTATGGGCAAGAAACGGACGAAGCAGTACCTGATGCTGCTGATGGCGATCGGTGTGGTCGCCGTCGCGGCCTCGGGTTCCGGGACGTTTGCGAGCTTCAGCGCGCAGGTGACGAACCCGGGCAACACGTTTGCGTCGGGGACGCTGTATCTCCACAACTCGGACGGCACGACCTCGTGCACGTCGGAGTCGAACTCGTTGAACGTCAACCCGGGGACGGGTACCGGCGGCAACGCGTGCGCGGTGCTGTTCAACGGGATCAACCTGGCGACGACCTCGTCGGCGACGGCCAACCTCGCGCTCAACAACGCGGGCTCGGTCAACGCGCAGAACATCAAGTTCGAGGTCAACAACTGCACCGTCACCACGAACGGCGGCAGCACGACCTTCGGGACGGCGCCGTCCTGCGGTGACTTCTACATCACGATCCAGGAGAAGACCGACGGGACGTACGCGTCGAACAAGTTCTGCGCGTTCGGCCCCGGCGTGCTCGCAGCCGCCTGCGCGGCGCCGGCGAACACGGTCACGCTCGCGAGCTCGCAGGCCGGGGGCTTCGCGAACCTCTCGATGGACAACGGCTCCGGCAGCGCGACGGCCGCGAACCTGGCCGCGGGATCGACCCGGTACTACACGATCCGGATCGACGCGAACCCGCCGTCGGGCAACAACGCGCTCCAGAACCGCAAGGTCTCGTTCGACCTCGACTGGCAGATCGTCTCCTAGACCCAGACCCGCTCCGTTCGGCACCCACGACAGCGCGGCGTCGTCGTCTCCCGCCGCAGGGACGACGACGCCGCAGCAGGACGGCAGATCACATGACGGATTCCAGGAACACCAAACTGCGGCAGCTCCTCGTCCTCCTCGCGGTCGGCGCGGCGGCCACGGTCGTCGCCGTCGCGGGCACCGGGGCGCTCGGCTTCTCGGCGCTCGACGCGGTCGTCGCGTTCGCCGTCGCCGGCGGCGCGGTCGCCTCCCTCCCGTACGGGCGGCGCTGGGTGCTCAGCCCGACGCCGATCGTGCAGACGAGCTCGCCGGCGGTCGCCCGCACGAAGAAGATCCTCGTGCTCGCGATGGCGGCCGGCGCGGTCGCGTGGGTCGGCGGCCGCGGGACGTTCGCGGTCTTCACCGCCGACACGGCGAACCCGGGCAGCTCGATGAGCTCGGGGACGCTCGTGCTCAACGACAAGGTCGGCGCGACGAGCTGCTGGTCGTACGGCGGCGCGACGAACGACAACGTCAACACGGGCTGCTCGTCGCTGCTCTCCCCGAGCAACATGGCGCCGGGCGCGGCAGGCGCGCAGACGAGCCTGACGATTCAGAACGGCGGCAGCCTCGACGCCTCCACCTTCACGCTGATGGCGCCGTGGCCGCGGGCGACCCTCGCGACCGCCCTGACCGCCGGCGTCGCTCCGACGCAGCTCTCGCTGACGAGCGGTCTGACGGTCGCGATGGCGTCCGGCGACCAGGTGACGGTCTCGTACGCCGGCCGCAGCCAGACGTTCACCGTCGGCGCCGCGGGTGCGGCGATCGGCGCGACGGTCGTCCCGCTGACGGCCGCGCCGCCGGCGAACTACGCCTATCCCGTCAACTCGCGGATCGAGGATCTCAGCGGCGACGCGACCGCCTCGAACACGGACTGCTACGACGTCGCGACGACGAACGCGACGGTGCCGGTCGCCGGCGCGACGCCGGGGAACGCGCTCCCGTTCGTCTCGACCGGCGGCAACCCGCTCTGCTCCGCCGCGCTGCTCTGGGTGCAGGAGCAGACGAACGGCGTCAACTACTGCTGGGTCGGGCGCGGCTCGACCGGCTCGCCGGCGCCGTCGGCGCGCGGGATGTGCCGCACGCCGACGACGGCGGCGCTGAGCGGCGCCGGGGTCACGGCGGGCACGCCGACCACGACGCTCAACGTCGCGGCGCTCGCCGGCAACATCGTGGCCGGCGACACGCTGACGATCACGCAGGGGGCGCACCAGGACACGATCACGACGAACGCCGCGATGGGCAACGCGTACATCAACGACACGACCGTCGCGATCAACAGCTGGACGCCGTCGTTCTCCTACACGAGCGCGGCCGTGATCAAGGACACGACCGCCTTCGCGGCGCTCGACGGCGATACGACCGACACGATCTCGAGCTTCGACACGCTGCGGAAGCCGAGCTCGCCGGTCACGCTCTATCCGCTGACGTCGAACACGACGGCGCCGGACAGCACCGCGACGGTGAGCCTCGGCAAGACCGGCTCGAGCGGGAACGCCGGCTACCAGCGCACCTTCTACATCGGCGTCTACCTGCCGGCGACGAGCTCGCAGAACCAGCTGCAGGGCCTGATCTCGACGTTCGGCCTGAACTGGCACATCCAGCAGTGAGCAGGCGGCGCGTGAAGCTCGCGCTGCTCGCCGTGATGGCGGTCGGCGGCGTCTGCTCGTTCGCCGTGCCGGGCGTCTACGCGGTCTTCAGCGCGGAGACCCGCAACCTCCCCTCGAAGGCCGGCAGCGGGACGCTGACGATGGACCTCGTCGTCGGCGGCGGCTCACCCTGCTACTCGTACAACGGGCCCGCGAGCCCCGGCAACGTGAACACGAGCTGCGACGCGCTCGCCACGTACACGCCGTCCGCCGAGCTCTACCCCGGCGAGCCGAAGACGGTGACGGTGACCGTCCGCAACGACGGCTCCCTCCCCGGCTCCGACCTGCTGCTGTACATGCCGGGCGGCTGCAGCCCCGTCTCGACGGGTGACGCGCCCGCGCCCGGCACCGGCAACCCGTGCACGGCGGGCGGGATGCAGCTCTACGTCGAGGAGACGACGCCGGGCGGGCCGAAGTGCTGGTTCCCGGCCGCGGCAGGCGCCTGCTCCTTCACGTCCGACCTCGCGACGTTCGCCGCGAAGACGACGCTCGCGACCGCGCTCGACCTCGGCGCCGGGCCGGCCGCGCAGCAGACGCGCACGTTCACGATCGGGCTCCAGATCCCGAGCACCGCCGACAACACGTACCAGGGCCGCGGCGCGTCCTTCACGCTCGACTGGCACCTGAACAGCTGACACCCAGGTCTACGGAAGAGAGAGCCGAATACCGATGGACATCCCGATGCAGGCAACCACTCCCGCTGCCGAGGCCCCACGGCCCGCCCTCCGCTGGGCCGGCCCGGCCCTCTCGTGGCTCCTGCTCGCCGCCGCGACCGTCGTCGTGCTCGGCCTCGCCGCGATCACGATCGGCCCGCGCTTCCTGCCCTACCAGGCGCTCGTCGTGCGCTCGGGCAGCATGTCGCCGACGATCCCGACCGGCTCCGTCGTCTTCTACCGCAGGATCGACGCCGCGAAGGTCAAGGTCGGGGACGTGATCGTCTTCGCCAAGCCGGGGCAGGCGGACGAGAAGGTCACGCACCGCGTCTACCAGATCGGCGACTCGAGCACGGGCCGCTACTTCGTCACGAAGGGCGACGCGAACGGCGCGCCCGACGGCTGGCGCGTGCCCGCGGTCGGGACGGGCTGGATCGCGGCCGCGCACGTCCCGGTGCTCGGCTACGCGCTCGCCGACCTGCAGTCGCCGCTCGGCCGGCTGCTGCTGCTCGTCGTCCCCGCGATCCTGCTCGGGCTGATCACGCTCTACGAGCTCGTGACCGAGCGGCGCGGAGGCGCCCGGAAGGGCGAGCGCTGAGATGAGCGGCCGCCTGCGGCGCGTCGCGGCGTCGCACCTGCTCGTCCTCGTCGCGGTCCTCGTCGCGGGGGCCGGCCTCGCCGCCGGCGCGCTCGTCGGCTTCAGCGCCGAGACGCAGACGAAGCCGTCGACGTACGCGGGCGGCTGGCTCGACGCGCCGACGGGGCTGCAGGCGCCGACCGTCAGCGGCTACGGCGCAACGCTCACGTGGACGCCCGGCACGCACGACCTCACCGGGCAGGCGCTCTACGGCACCGACCAGGGCACGACGTCGAACTGCACGGGGGCGACGTACGCGACGCAGTTCGCGACCGGCCTCGCCAAGACGCTGACGACGACGACAGACAGCCGCGGCGCAACTGCGAACGGGCACTGGATCTGCTACCAGATCCAGTCGACGCACGGCTCCTGGTCGACGGGCGCGAACTTCGCGCCCGTGCAGGTCGGGCTCGTGCCGACCGGGATCGCGGTGAACAACGGAGGCGGCAACTCGGGCCAGATCGAGAACGGCGACACGATCGCGCTGTCGTTCAACCAGAACATCGTCTACAGCGGTGCCGCGTCGATCTCGGTCTGCGCCTTCATGGGCTCGGGCAACGGCTCCGTCCTGATCGGCGACTCGACGTGCGCGGCCCCGACCGACGCGACCTCGATCGGGACGATCACCGGCCTGACGATCCAGAACAACAGCCGCCAGTACCCGTCGTCGACGGCGTCGGCGAGCGGCAACACGCTCACGATCACGCTCGGCGGCGCGAAGAGCAATCCGCAGGGGCGCGCGCCTGCAAGCTGGCCGGGCACCTTCACCTACACGGGCGGCTCGGCGATCCAGTCGACCGCGGGCTCGGCCGCCGTCTGCACCGCGGCGAACTGCACCTGGGCGACTTCGGGCACCGGCTTCTGAGATGGCCCGCCGCTGGTACATGCGGCGCGAGCTCCATCTGCTCGCAGCGCTCGTCGTCGCCGTCCTGACCGTCCTCTTCGCCGCCCAGCGCGCGGCCGACGGCGCCCGCTCGGCGCTCGACGGCCGTCTCGTCGCCGCCGGCGCGGGTGCGGACGCGGCCGTCGTCGGCGTCGAGTCGGAGCAGCTCTCCGCGGTGCGCGCGATCGCGTTCACGCGCGGCGTCGGCGCCGCGCTGACCGCGCGCGACGGCGCGGCGCTGAACCGCGTCGTCACGCCGCTGCAGGCGAACTCGACCGTGCCGATGGTCGACCTCGTCGCTCCCGACGGCAAGGTTCTGCTCGCCGTGCGGTCGAAGGGCGCGCCGGCACCGGTCGCCTCGCGGCGCGGGCTGCGCGCGCTGACGCAGGCGCTCGAGACCGAGAACGGCGCGCGAGGCGGCCGGCTGAGCGAGCTCGCGGTGTTCCGCAGCGGCGCGGCGCTCGTCACCGTCAGCCCGATCCTCGACGGCCGCCGCGTCGCCGGGGCCGTGCTCGCGATGACGCCGCTGGCCGACGTGCTCGGCCGGCTCGCGCAGGAGGTCGGGACGGATCTCACGGCCTACGCGGCCGACGGCACCCCGCTCGCGACGACGGCGACCGCCGACCCGCGGCCGCTCGACGCGTCGACGGCGCGCGCGCTGCTCGGCGGCGGCGCGATCGTGACGCGGAGCGTCTCCGGCGGCCACCGCGAGAAGCTCGGCCGGCTGATCGTCGACCACACGCCGAACGCCGTCCTCGGCGTCTCGCTCGCCGACGACAGCGGCGCGACGGGCCGCACGGTGGCGCTCTACGCCGGCCTCGGCATCCTCTGCCTGCTGGTGATCCTCGGCGCGCTCTGGGTGCGGAGGACGCCGTGAGGCGCGCGCTCCTCGCCGTGCTCGTGCTGGCCGCGTTCGCGGCGCCCGCGTCCGCGCACGCGGCCGGCGTGGCGCGGCCGAACCCGGCGCTCGTCGGGCTCCGGCTCGACTACGACGCGCCGCTCCCGTCCTCGACCGGCGGCGTCGCGCGGCTGGAGCCGCTCGACGCGACGGCGACGGCCGCGTCCTTCGGCGACCTGCGCTCGCTCGCCTACCGGCAGGTCGGCGACCTCGGCGGCTTCCTGCCCGCGCCGCTCGGCGTGCTCGCGCTGACGGGCAGCGCGCGCGACGTCGTCGGCGCGAGCTCCGCCTCGCAGCTGCCGCTGCTCGCCCGGGCGGCCGGCGGCGGCATCAGCAGCTATGCGGGAGCCGCGGCGGCGGGGGGGCCGCCCGACGACGGCAGGCAGCCGGTGCCGGGGCTCGGCGTCCCACCGGCGACGCCGACGCCCGCGTCCGGCGGGGACGTGCCGCCGCCGAACCAGGGCTTCGGCGGGCGGCCGGCGCCCCCGCCGCCGGGCGGCGGCACGACCGGGCCGGGCACCACGACGACGGCGCCGCCGCCGACGGCGCCGACGACGACCATTACCTCGACGACGCCGCCGGGCACGACCGCGACGACCACGACGCCGGCGACCACCACCACCGCGCCGCCGGCGACCACGACGACCGCCGGGACGGGGCCCGCGCCGCCGCCGGCGACGGTGACGGTGACGACGACGACGGTGGGCACGACGACGACGACGACTGCGCCGCCGCCGGCGCCGCCGCCGACCTACGCCTGCGGCAACGGGGAGATCGCGATCGAGAGCGACCTTCCGAGCTGCCGCTTCGCGGCCGTGAACATGGCTCCGGGCGACTCGGCGATCGCGCACGTGACGATCACGAACACGAGCAGCTCGCCGTACACGCTCGCGCTGAAGGCGGCCGGGACGCAGAACAGGCTCTGGCAGGACCTGCAGCTGGGCGTCTGGGAGCGCTCGACGGCGCCGCCGTCGCCGCTGCCGCCGCTCCTCTACTGGACGGCGCAGTTCAACGACCTCGCGACGCTGCAGCCGGGCGAGTCGATCCGGCTCGTGCTCGAGCTGTATCTGCCGACGTCGGCCGGCAACGACGTCCAGGGGCTCGTGGCGCTGATCAACTTCATCTGGCACGCGAGCGGCTGACGCTCCCGGAATAGGGGACGCCGGTCGACCGGAACCGTGGCTCGCGCCGGCGGACGCGGGCGCCGATCGAAGGGACATGGAGCAGAGCCTGCTGCGCCGCCGCCTCGCCGCCCCGACCGCCGCCGCCGCGGTCGCCGTGCTCGCGTCCGCGCTCTGGGCGGGCGGCGCCGCCGGCTCCGACGCGCAGGTCTCGCCGAGCGGCTTCGACGGGCCGGTCGCGGCCGCGCCGCGCGCGCTCGACCGCGACGTCGAGCCGGGCGGCGGCGCCCTGCGCGGCGTCCGCTGCGTCGGCGCCGCGCCCGGCACCAGTTGCTGGGTCGCGCGGTAGCGACTACGACGCGCCGGGCTTCCAGAGCGGCTCGTCGCGGCCGGCGAGCTGGTTCGCCAGTCGGGCCAGGATGAAGAGCAGGTCGGAGACGCGGTTCAGGTAGACACGCGCGAGCGGGTTGACCTCCGCCTCGAGCGCGGCCAGCTCCGCGCGCCGGGCGACGGTGCGCGCGACGTGCAGCCGCGCGGCGGTCTCGGTGCCGCCGGGGAGCACGAAGCTCTTCAACATCGGCAGCTCCTCGTTGTGCTCGTCGCAGAGCGCCTCGAGCTCGTCGACCATGGCCTGCGTCGTCCGCAGGCGCTCGTCCGGCCCGTGCCACGGCACCGAGAGGTCGGCGCCGACGTCGAAGAGCCGGTTCTGGACACGCTCGAGCGGCGCCCGCAGCTCGGCGGGCACGTCGCCGGCGAGCACGACCCCGAGTTGCGAGTTCAGCTCGTCGACGACGCCGTACGCGCGGATGCGCGGGTCGAGCTTCGAGGTTCGCGAGCCGTCGCCGAGGCTCGTCTCGCCCCGGTCGCCGCCGCGCGTGTAGATCTTCGTCAGCCGGACGGGCTCGTTGCGGTCGCGCGGCACGGTCGTACTCTACGAGCCGTGATCCGGCGGGCGACGGTCGACGACGTGGACGAGGTGGTCGCGATCTTCGAGCCGTCCTTCGCGCTGCTCGACTTCCTGCCGTCGCTGCACACGCACGAGGAGAACCTCGCCTACTTCCGCCGCGCGCTCGCCGACGGCGAGGGCCACCTGCTCGGGCGCGGCTTCACGCTGCTCGCCGGCGACACGCTCTCGCACCTCTACGTCCATCCCGACGCGCTCGGCACCGGCGTCGGCCGCGCGCTGTTCGAGCACGTGAAGACGATCCGTCCGCACGGCTTCGAGCTCTGGGTCTTCCAGCAGAACGGTCGCGCGCGCCGCTTCTACGAGGCGCACGGCGCCGTCGCGGTCGAGCTCACCGACGGCGCGGGCAACGAGGAGCGGACGCCCGACGTCAGGTACGAGTGGCGGCCGCCTGCAGGCCGAGGATCGCGCGGGCGATGACGATCCGCTGGATCTCGCTCGTGCCCTCGTAGATCTCGGTGATCTTCGCGTCGCGGTAGTACCGCTCGACCGGGAACTCCTTCGTGTACCCGTAGCCGCCGAGGATTTGGATCGCCTCCGCCGTCTGCCGGCGCGCCATCTCCGAGGCGAACAGCTTCGCCTTCGCGCCTGCCTCGGTCACCGGCTCGCCCCGGTCCTTCAGCCACGCCGCGCGGTAGACGAGCAGCCGCGCGGCGTCGATCTCCATCGACATGTCCGCGAGCTTCTGCTGGATCGCCTGGTGCTCGGCGATCGGCTTCCCGAACGTGTGCCGCTCGCGCGCGTACGCGAGCGCCACCTCGTACGCGGCCTGCGCGATCCCGAGCGCCTGTGCGGCGATGCCGATGCGGCCGCCGTCGAGCGTCTGCATCGCGACGCGGAAGCCGCGGCCCTCCTCGTGCAGCAGCCGGTCGCGCCCGACCAACGCGCCGTCGATCGAGATGTCGTTCGTGATCGAGGAGTGCAGGCCGAGCTTCTCCTCGTCGCGCGTCACCTGCACCTGATCGGCGTCGAGCACGAACGCGCTGACGCCGCGCGCGCCGACCCGCTCGGTGTCCGTGCGCGCGAAGACGAGGAACGTGCCCGAGTAGCGGCCGTTCGTGATCCACTGCTTGCTGCCGGTGATGCGCCATCCGTCGCCGTCGGGCTCCGCGCGCGTGCGCAGCGAGCCCGCGTCGGAACCGGCCTCCGGCTCGGTGAGGGCGAACGCGCCGAGATGCTCGCCGCGCGCGAGCGGCGGCACGAAGCGCGCGCGCTGCTCCTCCGTCCCGAACGTCAGCAGCGGCAGCGTGACCGCGCTCGTGTGCACGGCGACCGTGACGCCGACCCCGGCGTCCGCGCGCGAGAGCTCCTCGAGCACGAGGATGTACGAGAGGAAGTCGGTGCCGGCGCCGCCGTACTCCTCCGGCACGCACGCGCCCATCAGCCCGAGCTCGGCGAGCGCGGCGAAGACCGGCCGCGGGAAGGTGTGCTCGCGGTCCCAGTCGGCGGCGTGCGGCTCGATCTCGCGCTGCGCGAAGTCGCGCGCGAGCGCCTGGATCTCCCGCTGCTCGGCGGAGAGCTCGAAGTCCACGCCCTGATTATTCAGGCGGCGGCGAGCTCGCGGCGCACGTCGGCGAGCGCCCGCTCGCGTGCGCGGAAGGCCTCGACGACGTCCGGGTCGAACTGCCGGCCGGCCTGCGAGAGGATCTCCTCCCGCGCCTGCCGCCAGGGCAGGGCGCGCCGGTAGGGCCGGTCGGACGTCATCGCGTCGAGCGCGTCGGCGACGGCGAAGACGCGGGCGCCGAGCGGCACCTCGTCGCCGGCGAGCCCGTCCGGGTAGCCCTTGCCGTCCCAGCGCTCGTGATGCGAGCGGACGACCGAGAGGCCGGCGCCCTGCAGCACCGCGACGCCGCTCAGCATCTGCTCGCCGAGCACGGTGTGCGTCTGCATGCGGCGCCGCTCCGCCGGTGTCAGCGGGCCCGGCTTCTGCAGGATCGCGTCCGGGATCCCGATCTTGCCGAGATCGTGGAGGAGGAAGCCGTACTCGATGCTCTGGTCGTCGCGCGGCAGGCCGGGCTCGACCCCCTCGAGGAGCTCGACCGCGTAGCGCTGCACCCGCTGCGAGTGCTGCCGCGTGCCGGTGTCCTTCGTGTCGAGCGCGACCGCGAGCGCGGTCACGGTCTCGAGGTACGACGCCTGCAGCGCCTGCCGCTGCGCGCGCTCGATCTCGAGCAGCTGCCGGAGGTCGCGCGCGTACAGGAGCAGCTCGTGCTCCTCGCTGCGCGCCTGGCGCGGCTTCACGGGCAGCGGCTGCCGGCCGACGGCGCGCTCGACCACGGCGAGCAGCTCGAGCGGGCTGAACGGCTTCCGCACGAGCGCGTCGGCGCCGGACTCGTGCGCGGCCCGCGCCTCCTCGTCCTCGGCGCCGGTGAGCAGGACGATCGGGATCTCGCGCGTCGCCTCGTCCGTCTTCAGCCGGCGGCAGAGCTCCGCCCCGCCCATGCCCGGCATGCGCAGGTCGAGGATGATCAGGTCGGGCGGCAGCGCGCGGACGCGCCGCTCGGCGGCGGCCGCGGACTCGGCCTCGTCCACGCTGATCTCGACGCTCTCCAGCGTCGCCCTGAGGAGCTCGCGCAGGGCGGGCTCGTCGTCGACGAGCAGGATCTTCATTTGCCTCCCAGGACCGGATCTTGTCCGGCTCTGACTCCTGGAAACGCCCCCTTTCGAGGGATTTTTCCTCCCGCTTACGCGTATTCGTAGAAGCCCCGGCCCGTTTTCCGGCCGAGGCGCCCGGCTTGCACGTACTGCCGCAGGAGCGGGCAGGGCGCGTACTTCTGGTCGCCGAGCCCGTGGTGGAGCACCTCCATGATCGCCACGCAGGTGTCCAGGCCGATCAGGTCCGCCAACGCCAGCGGGCCCATCGGGTGGGCGAAGCCGAGCCTCGCGATCGTGTCGATCGCCTCCGGCTCGGCGACGCCTTCGAGGAGCGCGTACGCCGCCTCGTTGATGAAGGGCATGAGGATCCGGTTGGAGACGAAGCCGGGCAGGTCGCGCGCCTCGGCGGGCGTCTTGCCGAGGTCGGCCGCGAGCTGCGTGATCGCCGCGGCAGTCTCGTCCGAGGTCTCGAGGCCGCGGATCACCTCGACGAGCTTCAGCACCGGCACCGGGTTGAAGAAGTGCATGCCGACGACGCGGTCCGGCCGCGTGGTCGCGGCCGCGAGCGAGGTGATCGGGATCGACGACGTGTTCGAAGCGAGGATCGCCGTCCCGGGCAGCACCTCGTCGGCGCGTCGGAAGATCTGCTCCTTCACGCCCGCGTCCTCGACGACCGCCTCGATCATCAGGTCGGCGGCGACGACGTCGTCGGCCGGCTCGATCCGCGGCAGCACGTCGGCGGGGTCGGCGCCGCCCTTCTCGTGCAGCTTCGTCAGGGAGCGCTCGATCGCCTGCAGGCCGCGCTCGACCGCGCCCGGCGCGGCGTCGTGCAGCGAGACGCGCCGCCCGGAGGCGGCGACGACCTGTGCGATGCCGCCGCCCATCTGGCCGGCGCCGACGACGAGCACGTGTTCGAAGTCCATCGCGGCGGAGGCTATCTTCGGGCCGTGCACGTCGAGGTGGAGAACGCGCGGCTGTGGGTGGAGGACGAGGGCGGCGGCCCGCCGGTCCTGTTCGTCCACGGCGGGCTCGGCGACTCGCGGCTGTGGGAGCCGGTGACGGCGCTGCTGCGCGACTCGTTCCGCTGCGTCCGCTACGACCTGCGCTTCTGGGGCCGCTCGACGGGGCCGGCCGAGCCGTTCTCCTTCGTGCGGGACGCGGTCGGCGTGCTCGACGCGCTGGAGATCGAGCGCGCCGCGCTCGTCGGGCTGTCGATGGGCGGCGGCACGGCGCTCGACGTCGCGCTCGCGCACCCGGAGCGGGTGACGGCGCTCGTGCACGTCGCGGCGGGGATGAGCGGCCGGCCGGTCGACGTCTACAGCGCGGAGCAGCAGGCGTACGAGAACGAGCTGGACGCCGACCTCGAGGTCTGGGCGCCGCTCGGCGCCGACGACCGCATCCGCGAGCTGTGGCAGGCGACGCCGGAGGCGCAGGGCTATCCGGAGGAGGCGGAGCCGGAGCGCCCACCCGCCGCCGACCCCTCACGGCTGCAGCTGCCCGTGCTCGTCCTCGTCGCGAAGCACGACCCGGTACCGCAGCAGGAGGTAGGCCGCACCCTCGCGCGAGAGGCGCCGAACGCCGAGCTGATCGAGATCGACTCGGACCACTACCTCACGCTCCGCGAGCCCGAGAAAGTGGCCGACCACATCCGCAGGTTCCTGAGCGCGAGCTAACGCCGCCGGCGTTAGCGAGCCGCCGAGCGCGCGCGGCCTCCCACGCCGCGCGCGACGAAGCCCGTCCCGAGCCCGACAAGCCCGACTGCGCGGAGCACGCGGAAGACCGCGCTCTTCCGCGTGCGCAGCTCCGTCTCAGTTGCTCGAGGTCGCAGACCTCGAGCAACCGTGCGCAGCTCCGTCTCAATTGCTCGAGGTCGTCAGACCTCGAGCAAGAGAGCATCGCCCTGCCCGCCGCCGCTACAGATCGCGGCCAGGCCGAGCCCGCCGCCCTCGCGCCGCAGCTCGTTGATCATCGTCGTGACGATGCGGCCGCCGCTGGCGCCGATCGGGTGCCCGAGCGCGACGGCGCCGCCGTTGACGTTCGCGAGGTCGGGATCCGCGCCGAGCATCTTCACGGAGTTGAGCGCCACCGACGAGAACGCCTCGTTCACCTCGACGCGCCTGACGTCGCCGATCGACTTGCCGGCCTTCTCGAGCGCCTGCGCGCCCGCGTTCGCGGGCGTGCGCGCGAGCCAGGCGAACTCGTCGGCGACGTAGCCCTGCGAGACGACCGTCGCCAGCGGCTCGAGGCCCCGCCGCCGCGCGAACTCCTCCGAGCAGACGACGACGCAGGAGGCCCCGTCGTTGACCCCGGGGGCGTTGCCGGCCGTGATCGTCCCCTCGGGATCCATCACCGGCCTCAGCGCGGCGAGCTTCTCGATCGTCGTGTCGCGGCGGACGCCCTCGTCGGCGGTGACGCCGCCGACCGGGACGAGCTCCTCGTCGAACTTGCCCGCGTCCTGCGCGGCCGCGGCGCGCTTGTGCGAGCGCAGCGCCCAGCCGTCCTGCTCCTCGCGCGAGATGCCGAGCTCGCGCGCGACGCGCGCGGCCTGCTGCACCATGTGCTGCTCGTCGAACGTCGAGCGCAGGCCGTCCCAGATCATCAGGTCGAGCAGCGTCGCGTCGCCCATCTTGTAGCCGAACCGCGCCTTCGGCACGGCGTACGGCGCGTTCGACATCGACTCCATC